>CAZYID010000069.1:0-15186 GCA_964646595.1 uncultured Spirochaetales bacterium
AACCAAGTATGGTTGCATTTATGCTTGATAAATTAAATATAAAATCCGGTAATAAAATTTTAGAAATCGGTGCAGGGTGTGGTTATGCATCTGCTATAATATCTGAAATATGCAAACCGGATGGAATGGTTTATGCTTCTGAAATAATTCCAGAACTTAGCGATCAGATGAGAATGAATCTTGCCTCTTTTATGGATAATATAATTATACTTTCTGAAGATGGTTCTGCGGGTTTTCCTCAATATGCTCCTTTTGATAGAATATTAATTTCAGCCGGTATTGCAAGCAGAAATTTCAATGAAAACATTTTATTAGATCAATTAACAGATAACGGGACATTATTATATCCTGAGAATTACGGTAATATATATGTTTTAAAAAAAGATAATGATAAAATTATTCGTGACAGATATTATGGTGTGAGTTTTGTTTCACTAAAAGGTAAAAACGCTTAATCTGCATTTCTCACAAAACAAGGGTTTGTGAGAAAAACGGGTTAGATATTTCTAATTTCCTTTATTATTTTTCATAAATTCTTCAATCTTTTTTAATTTATCATCAATTCCTTTTAATCTTAAATCTATTACTTCTTCATAATCATAATCAAATTTATTATTTTCTATTTCCCAATTCAAATCCTCTATCTGCATCCATCCAATTTCAAAATTTTTGCTATATGCCAATTCAGACCATTTTCGTGTCTCTTCCCAGTAATGTTTAGCAACCAAATATCTGGAGCGTGCAATTTCAAAACTCTTTTTTAATTCTTCAGCCCACTCCATATTGTAAAAAACAACATTTCTTTTATCAAACTCCCATCCCCATTCTACATATTCTTTTGTTAACAAAAAATGAATATGAAATCTTAACAAAATTTTATATTTAACATATTCTTCCCATGTTTCTGTTATGACAATTGCCTGACTTGGATGAATATTTGGTAATTTTAATGAATTTTCAAGCCAAACTATATTTCGTTTGTGCCCGGTATGAGTTGTATGAAGATTAGATTCATAAAGACGGTAAATTTGCTCTATGAAAATCATTTTTGTTGGTTTTGGATTAATGTTTATTAATAATAATAGTAAAATAATAATAAAAAAAAATTTTTTCATATTTTGATTTTCGGATAATTATCAATAAGAATAAACTCAAATAATATTATTATCTTTTAAATATTTAATTTCAAGTTCAAATAATTCTTCCCTGGTTAAATTTCCATCAAGTTTAATTATTTTTAATCCCATTTTTTTATAAAATGAAAAAGCTTTCAAATAATTATTTAATATTTTTTCCTGTAAACTTTGTTCTTCATAAAGTTCCTGTTCATCACCTCGAATATTAATTCGATCGTTACATACATCTATCGACGTATTTAAAAAAAATACTACTTCAGGTAAAGGAAAATTTTTATTTAATTCTAAAACTTTTTCAAACACAACATCTATTGATTGATAAGCTAAAGAAGAAAAAAGGTATCTGTCTGATATTACTATTCGGTTATTATTGCATCTATTTATAATTCCATCTTTTTTATATAAATGATCAGCTCTATCAGCAGAAAAAAGATAAGCTAATGATAATGCGTCAAAAGTAATTTTTTTCTTTAAACAATCACGAATTAATTTCCCAATTTTACTATCAGTTGGTTCAAAAGTTAAAAAAGAATTTTTAATTTCATTTGATAACAGTTTACTTTGTGTTGATGTGCCTGCCCCATCCAGCCCTTCAAAGACTATAAATTTTTTTAAAATATTGTTTTTCATGAAAATGATATTATAAAAAAAAATGTAATTCAGCAATATCAATTTTATTAAAATAATGATAAAATATTTTAATATTTATTACAGGAGTAACCTATGGAATATTATAAACAACGGTTCAAAGGTAATATTAATGAAAATTACAATGAAGATATATTAAATAATAAATATCCAATTATAGAAGTAAAATCATTTTTTGATGAAGTTAATAATGCTGTTGATGATTTAAATATAGAAGATTATTTGGAAATTTCACATTGCTACTCTTCAGCATATAAAATACTGCTAAATGATTATAAAAACGGAACATTTTTATCTGACGATGCATTTGAAAGTCTTCTTGTTTATCATTTCAGTAAAATAAATAATATGAACATTAATATTTTAAATTATGAATTTTCTTACAATTCATTAGACTCATTAAAATTAAATGAAAAATTTAATTTTGTTTTTTCTCTATTTGGAATAACTTTTGAAAAACTATATTCAATTATGCCCCAGATTATGAGTTTTTTAAAAACAGACGGTTATCTTGCGCTTAATATCCCTGCATACTGGTATCTTAAAGAAAATCTTACAGAAATTGAAAAAGAAATAATAAATTATTCAAAACAAAATGATAAAAAATGGATATTTGTAGAACCTATAGAACCTATTATTGAAAAAAACGGCGGTGAGATTATTTCCTTAAAAGAAATACCTCTAACATATAAGCTAAACAGATTTGAACTTGCATATGTTTCATCTTTGCAAAAATTATTAGATTCAATAAAACAAAATAATAAAGCTCATCTCGAAATTGTGAACATCCCGGAAAATAATATTGAAATAAGATCAGCTTTATTATTAATTAAAAAGAAAAAAAAGACTATTACAAAAGATAATTTGTTTAATGTTTAAATTATAAGCCCAATTTTTCTTTTATTTGATTAAAAGTAATTTCAGGGTTAACACTTGCATCTATTGTAAGTACTTTATCAAGTTTTTTATAATAATCCAATAATGGTGCAGTTTGATCATAATAAACTTCAAGTCTATTTATAACAGCATCTTCCTGATCATCTTTTCTTATAATCAAGTCTTCACCATCGATATCACATTTTCCTTCAACTTTTGGTTTACCAAAATATATATTATAAATAGCTCCGCATTTTGAACAAAGACGCCTTCCGCTGAGTCTCTTTTTTACAAGCTCATCATCAATTTCAAAATATATTGCATTATCAACAGGATCAAGTTTTTCCCATTCTTCTGCCTGAATCATTGTTCTTGGAAAACCATCCAGAATATAACCATTCTTACAGTCATCTTTTTTAACTCTTTCTTCAACAAGAGCAATAGTTAATTGATCAGGTACTAAATCACCTTTTTCTAAAATAGATGATACTTTTAATCCAAGTTCTGTTTTATCTTTAATAGCTTGTCGAAATAAATCTCCTGTGCTTATTTGAGGAATATTTAATTCTTTAACCATTATTTTTGATAAAGTACCTTTACCAGCACCTGGTGCACCAAAAAAAACTAATTTATGCATTTAACTCTCCATAATAATATAAACGTCTTTCTTCAATACAAATAATTTATAATTTAGTCAAGTGTTATATGAAAAATATCTCATATAACTCATGACTCCTGTAAGACAGTTATCTTTCTTGTCTTTTAATTTCAAGAAAAAATATTTACCTTTTAATAATTAAATATTATTATATTGATAAACCGAAATTAATAATACTATTATCTGAAATATATACTTAGGATGAATTGAATGAGAAACTATGGATTTGTGAAAGTTGCAGGTGCTATTCCTTTTGGGAAAGTAGCTGGAATTGACTATAATACTCAACAAATCATAAAATTGATTAAAGAAGCTTTTTTTAAAAAAGCATCAATTATAGTTTTTCCGGAATTATCAATAACTTCATATACATGCGGAGATCTATTTCATCAAGAGTCAATTATTGAAAAAAGTAAAAATGCTTTAATAGAAATTGCTGCTGCAACAAAAAATATTCAAATATTATCCATTGTAGGTGTTCCAATTGTAAATAATAATAAATTATTTAATTGCGCTGCTGTAATCAATAAAGGTAATATTCTTGGAATAATTCCTAAATCATATATACCTGGTTATAGAGAGTTTTATGAGCCTAGATGGTTTAGTGGTATAGAAACAGATTTTTATAAAAATATTATCTTAAACGATAAAATAATTCCATTTGGAAATGAACTATTATTTATTGATAAAAATAACGAAAAATTAATAATCGGTATTGAAATTTGTGAAGATCTATGGATGCCGATTCCTCCATCAAGTTATCAAGCATTAGCCGGTGCTACTATTTTATGCAATTTATCAGCAAGCAATATTTTAACCGGCAAAAGTGAATACAGAAAAGAAATAGTAAAGAATCAATCAAGCAGATGTATTGCCGGATATCTCTATGTTTCATCCGGAATGGGTGAATCTACAACAGACGTAATTTTTGATGCTGATGCTACAATTGTTGAAAATGGTGTAATATTAGAAGAATCAAAAAGATTTTTAAGAGAAAATCAAGTTATTTACAGTGATATTGATCTTGAAAAATTAACAATAGATAGAATTCGACAAAATATTGGGCAATCAACAAAATCTTATAGATTCATAGAATTCGAATCATTTGATAAAACTATTGATATTCAAAGAAACATTTACCCTTACCCATTTATCCCGGAAAATGATAATAAATTAGATATTAGATGTAATGAAATTTTTAATATTCAATCAGCCGGACTTGCAAAAAGATTTGAAAGTTTGCCAAAAAATATGAAAGCAATAATTGGTATTTCAGGAGGACTTGATTCTACTCTGGCATTACTTGTTACAATAAAAACATTTAAAATATTAAAAAAAGATTTAAAAGATATTATTGCTGTAACAATGCCCGGATTTGGCACAAGCAGTAAAACTTATAATAATGCTGTAAATTTATGCAGCAAATTAAATATAACATTTAAAGAAATAGATATAAAAGATATTTCAACTTTAATGATTAAAAAAATTGACCATTCATTAGAAGAAAAAAATATTGTTTATGAAAATATACAGGCAAGAGCAAGAACATATATTTTAATGACTGCTGCCAATAAATATAATGGTATAGTTATTGGCACAGGAGATTTATCAGAAATTGCATTAGGATTTTCTACTTATAACGGAGATCATATAAGTATGTATAATGTTAACAGCTCTGTCCCCAAAACACTTGTAAAATTTCTAGTTAAATGGATTGCAAATAATGAATTTAGTAATGATATTAAAAAAATATTAATTAATATTATAGAACAGCCGATCTCACCCGAATTATTACCTCCTAAAGGTAAAGAAATTGCACAAAAAACAGAAGAAAAAATCGGACCTTATGAACTTCATGATTTTTTTCTTTATTATTTAATAAGATTTGGATTTAATGCTGAAAAAATATTATTTCTTGCAGATAAAGCATTTAAAAAGAAATATCAAAAAAAAATTATTAAAAAATGGCTAAAGGTTTTTTATAAACGTTTTTTTGCAAATCAGTGGAAAAGAGATTGTGTTCCGGCTGGACCAAAAATAGGAAGTATTGATCTTTCTCCAAGAGGTTCATGGAGAATGCCTTCTGAAGCTGAAATTAATACATTTTTAGATAATCAGGAATAGATTATTTTATTTTTATATAAAAAAAGGAAAATATTATGAGTAATTCACAAATTAATAATAAAAGTCCAAATGGAGTATTAATTTTAATTTTTGGAATTTTAAGTTTTATAGTATGCGCACCATTAGGAATTGTCGCCTGGGTAATGGGGCAAAAAGAAAGGAAACTATATCCTGATGATTCAACGGTTACTGCAGGCTGGATACTTGGTATTATTGGAACATGTTTGTTCATTTTAAGTATCATTATTACGATTTCTATCATATTATTTGTAATTTTATTTTCAGGAATATTTAAAGAAATAATTAATTCGTTAATATAAATTGCACATTTTTAAAAAAAAGTAATAATTTAAACAATTATTTAATTAAAATAATCATAATAAAAATTATTAAATAAAATAATTCGATATTTTTTTAATATATAAATAAAAAAAAATTTTTAACATTGAATTTTATTAAAATTTAATAAATTCAAAAAAATTCAATTAAATTTAATCAAGTTGCATAAATATTTTAAAATTTAAATAAAATTTAACATAATTAAATAAAAAATTAATTATTTTAATTATATTTTAATTATTTTAACCATAAATAAATTAATTATAAATAAAAAACGTAAGAAATTTATAAATTTTTATTCTATAAAATGTAAAAATTTGACTCTTTTCATAAAATGTGATATATTATAGATAGATATCTGTTTCATACAGATAAACGGATGGACCAATGTTATTCCCCTCCCCAAAGATGACGTTCCATCCGTTTTTTTTATTAATAAACTTATTAATTTCTAAAACAATCTAATTAATAATAATTATATAACTCATAACAAAAGGATAGATATTAATTTTAATGATTTAAATAATTATAAAAAATGATGCATATAAATATTTGATTGATTGATTGATTATTTATATTAACATAATTAATAATATACAATATCAATTTCTTTTCTTAATTTTTCAATAAGTTTTTTCTTAAAAATATCTTTTTCTTTTTTTGCATTTTCTTTTTCTAAATATGATTCTGCTTTTATTTTCGCTTCTTCGTTTTTTAAGGTTTTTGGTTTAATTTTTTCATCAATTTTAAAAATATATAATCCGTTTCTTGTTTCATATATATTATGAATAATTCCCAAATCTGATTTTTTTAGATCAATAATGATTTCTTCAGTAAAACTATTTAAAATTCTGGGATCATCAAATGCAATAAATCCTATTCTCCCTTTTGGAGAATTATTTTTAGAAATTAAGTCATCAGAATATTTTAATACAAGACTTTCATATGTTTGCTCTTTTTTTAATTCTGAAAGGCATAATTGAGATTTTTTCTTTATTTCATCTATTTTCTGATTATTAAAATAATCGCCATATTTATCATAAAATGAAAAATATATCATTGATAATAAAACACCTTCTTGTTCTTCAAATAATTCCGGTTTAGTTTTTAATATTTTATTAATTTCTTTTTCCGAAGGTTTATAAGGATTCAATATCTCTTCTTTGAACTTATCATCAATATATTTTTGTACCCATAATTTTTTCCTGAGATCATTTTTATAACTTGTTAGAGAATATGCATTATAATTTAAACTTGCCAAAAATTCTTCATCTGTAACATTTCTCAATTCTTTTCCAACCAAACTTCCATAATATGCTTTATCTTTTTTTATTTGATTATTAACTTGTTCTTCAGTTGGACAATCTGTTAACGATTTAGCACCACTGAATAAAATTGCCATTTCAATTAATTCAGTTTTTGCTCTGTTATAATCAACTTTATATAATTTTGAATGTTTTTTAATATCATTTTCCAAAATTATTTCATCACCTATTTTTGCGAACTTTTTTGTCCTGATTATTACATTTGAGTATACTAAAAAATTTATTACAAAAATTAATATAAATACTAATAAAAAATTCTTTTTCAAAGATTACTCCAAAGTATGATTTAATTTAATAGAAAATATCACAAATTTAGTAAGAATCAATACTTTTATTAGTATTTTACTTATTTTTTAATATTACAATTTAATTTTAATAAGCATTTAATAAGTAAAATATACTTTTCAAATAAATAAAATTTAATTATAATACTTTTTTAAATTACAAAGGATTATTATAATGATTATTACATTATATACTGAAGAATTTTTTAATGCCGCACATTTATTAGAAAATTATAATGGAAAATGTTCTGAAATTCATGGACATACATGGAAAGTAAGTTTGTGGATAAAAGGTGAAGAAAATCAAAAAGACCAAGTTGGATTATTATGGGATTTTAATAACCTTAAAAAAATAGTTTATCAATTTGATCATAAAAATTTAAATAATGTTTTACCTGTTAATCCATCTGTTGAAAATATTACTAAATATATTTACGATCATTTAAAAAAAGAATATCAAGATCTTTCATTTAAAGTAAGAGTTTATGAAAATACCATTAAAAAAGAATCATATTGTGAAATTGGTGATTTTTAATGTTTCAATTAGTTGAAAAAATAATTACAATAGGAGGAGAAGCTCCCTTAATTGGAATGCCTATTTATTTAATAAGATTTACAGGGTGTAATCTTGAATGTTCTTATTGTGATACCAATTATAAAAATGAAATTAATGATCAATTTACTTTTAACGAACTAATTGATGATATATTTAATAAAGTAAAAGAATTCCCTGAATTAAAAGTTTTATTCACAGGAGGAGAGCCGCTTCTTGACGATAGACAGGATGAATTAATAAATATTATATCAGAATTAGAAAATATTGATTTTTATATAGAAACAAATGGATCTATTAAAATTAACAATTTTAATTTAACAAATTGTTATTATATTGTTGATTGGAAAAGTCCATCATCAGGAAATAATGAAGATTCTTTTTTTATTGAGAATCTACATAAATTACGGCTTGAAAAAGATTGTATAAAATTTGTTATTAATAATAATGATTTTAATTGGTTAAAAGAAACAATTAAAATAATTCAAAAAATAAATCCGTTTATAACATTATATATTTCCCCTCAACAGGGAAAATTATCTTTAGAAGAAACAGCAGATTTTATTATAAAAAACAAACTTCCTGCAAGGCTTTCTCTGCAATTACATAGAATTATATGGCCAAATAAAAATAGAGGAATTTAAAATAGTAAAAGGAGTCGTCATAACTGAAAAGACGCCCAATTATGAAGAAAATGTTATTTTCTTTGTATTGAGGTGCATGACGACTCCATCAACGAACAATTGCCTTTAGCAATTTTCTAGGGAGATATATCTTATGGATAAATTCATTATAATTGGTCTGGGAACTTTTGGAAAAACACTTGCTTTAAATTTAATGAAAAATAATGTTGAAGTAATAGCTGTTGATTCCAATATGGAAATAATAGAAGAAATTAAAAATGATGTCACATATTCAGTATGCCTTGACAGCACAGACGAAAAAGCTCTAAATTCTTTAGATGTTAAAAGTTTTAATGCTGCAATAGTTTGTATTGGTGATGATTTTGAAGCTAATCTTTTAACTTCTGTATTATTAAAAAATCTGGGTTTAAAAAGAATAATTACCAGAGCATTTAATCCAACGCATATTAAAATATTAAAAAGTTTAGGAATAAATGAAGTAATTACCCCGGAAATTGAAATTGCTGAAAAACTTGCTTTTACATTAGCTAATAAAAATCTACATGATATTTTTAATTTTAATAAAGATACAATGCTAATTAAAATTGATCCGCCATCTTCTTTTGATGGAAAAACTATTGGTCAGTTAAATCTTAGAAATAAATTTGGAATAAATGTTATAGCAATAGAAAAATTTACTAAAAAGGATGAAAATAAAAATAATAAAAATGAAATTTTAGAAACAATTAACAATCCGAGTGCTGATACAATTATCACTAAAAATGATTTATTAATTGTTATAGGAAATAAAAAGGATTTACAGAAATTCTCAAAACCTTTATAATTTTATTCTTTTAAAATAAATTTAGGATAATTAAATTGAATAATACAATGAATAGAGAAGAAGCTCTTGTTTTAGTCAGTGGTGGTCAGGATTCGGCTACATGTTTATTTTGGGCTATTAAAAAATTTAAAAAAGTTCATGCTATTACTTTTTATTATGCGCAAAAACATTCAAAAGAAATTGAAATTGCAGAATCAATATGTAAAAAATTAAAAATTAATCAGAAAAAAGTTGATATATCTTTTTTAAAAAATCTTGTTATTTCAAATTTATTTGATAATAAAAGTGATGTAAATAAATCACATAAGTTAAATAAAGACGTTCCTTCAAGTTTTGTACCATATAGAAATATGATTTTTTTAACACTTGCATCTGCCTGGGCGAGCACAATAGGTGTTAAACACATTGTTATAGGAGTATGCGAAACAGACTATTCCGGATATGCTGACTGTAGAGATATTTTTATTAAATCATTACAAGTTTCTTTAAATCTCGCTACTGATTTTAAAGATAGAAATGTAATTATTCATACTCCATTAATGTGGAATTCAAAAGCAGAAGAATTTAAACTTGCTGAAGATCTTGGATGTTTAGATTTTATTATAAAAGAAACTTTATCCTGTTATAATGGAATAGAAAAAATTAATAATTACGGAAAAGGATGCGGTAAATGTCCGGCATGTAAATTAAGAAAACAAGGATATCTGGAATATTTAAGGATATATAAATGAATTCAATCCCATTAGGTAAAAATATAAAAATAAGTAATACATACAATCCACATGTATTATTCCCAATATCAAGAGCTGATTATAGAGATAAAATTAATATTAAAAAAATATTTTTTGATGGATATGATATATGGAATGCTTATGAATTAAGCTGGTTAAATAAATTTGGTAAGCCGGAAGCAAGAATCATTCAAATTATTTATTCTTGTAAATCACTAAACATTATAGAATCCAAGTCTCTTAAACTATATCTTTTTAGTTTTAATATGACAAAATTCTCAAACGAAAACAAAGTTAAAGATACAATTTTTAATGATTTGAATAAAATATTAAAAACCCCAATATTGAAAATTGAACTTTTTAAATATAACAAAAAAATAAAATATACAAATATTAAAAATAAATTATTATTAGATCATATACATGTTAAAACAAATTCATATAAAATTGATAAATCTTTGTTGAAAAAAGAAAAACATAACGGAAAAACATTAGAAAGATATTCTAACCTGCTTAGAACTAACTGTCCTGTTACAAATCAGCCGGATTGGGCAACAGTTTATATTAAATATAAATCACAATATAAAATAAATGATATTTCCCTTTTAAAATATATTATTTCTTACAGAAACCATTCTGATTTTCATGAATCATGCTGTGAAAGAATTTTTAATGATATTTATTCAACAATTGATCCAAAATTGTTAATTGTAAAATGTATTTATACAAGAAGAGGCGGCATTGATATAAATCCTGCACGATTTTTTGGTGTTAAACCGGACACAAATTTTAATATTCATTATTGGAGACAGTGATTAGTTATTAAAATTAAGAAGAGTAATGATTTATTAAAACATTTAAAATCAGAAATAAAAAACTTTATTATGAAATAGAACTTTATATTTCAACTAATGTTAATATTAATTAATACATTTTGAAGTAATAATTTTATTTAACACTTAAGTATTTAAAATTTAATAATTACACTCCTGCTGGATATTAAATCCAACAGAAGTGTATGTTAAAAAAAAGCAAGTTAACTTTTTTTTAATAAAATTTTATTCGCTTATAACCTGGCAATAAAATTTTTCATATGAATAAGATACATCAGAAACATTTTCTCTATTTGAATAAGTCTTAGCAGGATTATTAGGTTTTCCACCCGTAGTATCAACACATAAAAACATATTATATTGAACATTTTTAAGCGATACTGTACCATCTCCGTTATTTCTCCATTGAAATCTTTCACTATTACTATCTATTGTACTATTTCCATTTGCATTAATTGGATTATTAATTCCACTACAGCGTAAATATTGATTATTGTTCAATGATTTTAATGCAATATATCCATTACCTGCATCTACTACTAAAAATTTTTCCCATGCTCCGCCTACTGCTGGTCTATTAGCACATAAATCTCTGCCTCTTTCTGTATCAATACATAAATATTTTGTACCCATGGATCCTTGATTGTCAATACAATTTGGATTTAAAGATTTGAATGCCACAATACATCCTATTGGAGCATCGCCAATTTCACAATAGAATTTTTCTCCAATGCCGCCAATACCAGGTCTATTATCATATACTTTTGCTGGATTATTTCCATGTCCATATTCCCATGTATCAGTACATAGGAAGTAATTGCTGTATAAATTTTTAAAGGATATTGTCCCATCTGAGTTTGAAATCCAATAAAATACCTCATTATCTGCAGTTCCTCTATAATCACCTCCATCTGCTTTTATTGGAATATTAAATCCTTCGTTGCATAAATTTTTACCGTTATTTGATGAATTTAATTCTATTAAATTATTTTGAAAATCATCATAATTATAATCAAGTACAGAAAATCTTTCCCATGCTCCGCCTACTGCTGGTCTATTAGCACATAAATCTCTGCCTTTATCTGTATCTATACATAAATATTTTTCACCTATGTTTCCTTGATTATCTATACAATTTGGATTTAAAGATTTCAATCCTACACTATATCCTACCGGGATATTACCACCTGGACGTATAAATTTAAACCAGTCCAGATTAAATAAAAAATCACTACCGCCTTTAAACACAAGATATATATTCTTTATTCCTGTAATTCTATTTATAGTACATTGTCTTGTTTCCCAATTACCCCAACCAGTAGTATTAGTAATTGTTAATGTTCCAAGAAGTGTGCCTGTTGTACTGCCATCTCTTATTTCAATTGTACCGCCGGTTGTAGCAGTAGCTGCTGTTGCTTGAAAACCTATTGCTCCAATTGATCCAAAATCTACATTATTAAAGTAGATATAGTCGTTGTTTTGTATATGACTAACTTGTTTTCCTATATCTACTATATCTCCTGTTCCGGAAATATCTTCATTTATTTGTACTCCATTTTGACCTGTAAAAAATTGAGCTTTTATTCTTGAAAATGCATCAGTGCTAAATCCATTTCTAGTTGGTGTAACTTCCTGCATTAATATTCCATTATAATTCAGCCTATCTACACAAATACTACGCTTTTCCATAATCCCCCCTGACATTTCAGAAGTATGATAAAAAGCGTACCAATATTCTTTTCCAAAAGGATCTATTTTATACTTTACAAAAGAATGGTGGTTAGTCCAGCCTGATACCATTCCGATTACAAGTCCTCTATAAGTCCATGGTCCTGCAATGTTAGTACTTGTAGCATAGTGAATTTCACTACTAGCAGAACCTGTATTTTGTCCAGTAGAATAAGATAGATAATAAATACCATCTTTTTTATGTACCCAGCAAGCTTCAAACCAATAATCTACTCCACTTGTAATCTCTTGTGGGGTTCCATCAAATTCTATCATATTATTTTTGAGCTTTACCCATAAAGGACCATGACCATCTCTACCGCCTTGTCCTTGACCACCATAAAACATATATGCTTGTCCGTCGTCATCAACAAAAACAGCAGGATCAACACTGGAACTTCCGGGAATAGGATTCTCTAAAGCTGTAAATGGTCCAGCAGGGGATTGCTTTTCATTAATTGCTACTCCAATTTTGAAATTTCCACTTTGATCTTTTGCCGGGAAATAAAAATAATATTTACCATTTTTGAATGCACAATCAGGAGCCCACATGTATTCTGAAGCCCAGGGTACATCATTTACATGAAGAACTACTCCATGATCAACCCATTGTTTCAAATCTGCGGATGAAAATACATGATAGTCTTCCATGTCGAAGAAAGTAGGATTATCTTTATCATGCGATGGATATACATATACCCTATTATCAAAAACATGAGCTGATGGATCAGCAGTGTATATGTGCGTTACAAATGGATTTACTGCATATATCGCAGTAGTAAAAAAAATTAAAAAAACACAAATAAATAAAAGTAACGTTAAAAATTTTTTCATTTAATTTTCTCCTTTAAAAAAATAAACTTTGTTAAATTAAAAAAAAAATATTTTATTTCTTTTTTAAAATATTTTTATTAAATTTTTTTTTATAATCCTCCTTTCTTTTTGATATAAATTTTATATAATGAAACAAAACATTATATTTTAAAAAATTATTGCTTTTATTTTGTTGTATAGATATAACTTTAATCTTATTTACTATCCATGCTTATAAGTTCTCTTTGTTTATAATTGTTTTTCTATTACACTATCTTCTTTCCATTTCTTCATTGATTCATCCAAATAATTAATTTTTGCCGTATAAGCTAAATCTCTTTTTATCTTCTCTTTTGATTCTTCAAAAGTCATCTGTCTTTCTTGTGTCTTACTGATTAACTTTATAATATGAAATCCCCTATAAGTTTTAACTACATTACTTATTTCATTCGGCTTTAAACTAAATACTGCATCCTCAAATACTTTTGCTATTACTAAACGACCTTGTTCTACTTCAAATCCATGAACACGATCTTTAGTATCAGAGTAATAATCTTTTGAGTATTTTTTTCTTAACTCTTCAAAGTCTTCTCCATTTCTTATCTTCTCCAATATCATATTAGCGATCTTACTTTGTTCTTTAATTTTATCATCATTAAAACTATTTTCATCTTTATCTTTTGTAGGTATAATTATATGTTTCACTAAAGCTTTAGCCGGTTTTATAAAAGATTTTTTGCTGTTATCATAATACAATCTCATAATATCTTCTGATGGTTCTATTCCTTCGGATATCTTTTCAATTAATACTTGTTTAATAACTCCGTATGTAAAATAATTCACTGCATCTTGATATGTGATCCCTTCATCTTTAAATTTCTCTCTAAATTTATCTATACCTCCAAATCTGGTTACAGTCATTTCTAAAAAATTATTGATGTGATTTTTCAGATTTTCATCCATAATTATTCCATATTCACCCGCTTTTTGATATGCCAGTATCATTTCAACTATTTCATAAAATACTTCTTCCTTTAATTGTTTTTTCTGTTCATCAGTAATATTTGGCTTCTGTTCTTCATTTCCTGATCCTGATTGAAGTTTGCCTATCTTTGAAAAGTATCTTTCATTAAAAAATCTTTTATTTATCTTTTCTCCATTTACTATTCCTACATACTCTTCAGGATAATCTTTTACTTTCATGGATTTCTTAAATAATCCCCATTCTGCACTTTTCTCAAAAGATTCTGCAAAATACTTTAAAGGTATGTAAAATGTGTTTTCATAAACAATTGGAGTAATAAATAAAAGGAGACCATCAATCATTGTTTGATAATCACTTTTTGTAATTTTAATATTTGAATTTTTTTTATTTCTTTTTTTTGTTATAGTTTTTTGTTCTGCTTTTATTGTATTGTTTTTAATAAAATTAATTATTTTTTTTTCATCATTTTTAATATATTCACATTTAAAGTAATAACTGATTTGATCAATTGGAACAAAGATGTTCTTTTTATAAAGTATTGTATTTATATTAATATTTGAACCATTTAAATATACTTTGACTGTATTTAATTGTGTATTTTTTTGTTTTAATGAAATAGAACAATTTAATAATATATTTGATACAATAAAACAAATTAAGATTATTGTTATATTCATTTTTTTCAT
>CAZYID010000070.1:0-15156 GCA_964646595.1 uncultured Spirochaetales bacterium
AATAATGATATTGCTGCTTCTTTTCAAAAAAGAGCTTTTGATATTTTAATTAAAAAAACTAAATTAGCTTGTGATAATAATAATATCAAAAGAATAGTAGTAGCAGGCGGTGTCGCTGCTAATAAATATTTAAGAGACAGATTTAACAAGCTTGACGGTTATGAAATATATTTTCCTGGTTTAAAGTATTCTACAGATAATGGTGCAATGATTGCAGGATATGCATATTATAAATATTTAAAAGACGGTAATGATAATTTAAATATTGGTGTTTCACCAAGAGTCAGTGGTTTTAAAATATCATTAGAATCGGGTCATTAAAATGTCACTTAATTGTGTTGAAATAGAAAAAGTAATTACTTATTTCCCAAAAAACGGATTAATAAAAAAAGTATTTCAGATTGATAAATTTACAATTATAATTAATGTTTATGACGGGGAAAAAGAATATTTTATTTTGGGATGCATTAAAGATAGCTATAGCAGAATATGTTTAGCCCCAAATAATAAGAAATATAAAAAAAACAATTTAAGATTTGCACAACTATTAAATTCGACAATAAATACAGGCAAATTAAAAAAAATATTTCAATATCATTATTCAAGAATAGTTATTTTTGAAATACAAGTTCAAAATGAATTAAAAAAAATTATTTTTAGACTTTGGAGTAACGGCAGTAATATATTACTATTAGATAAAAATAATATTATAATTGATTGTTTAAGAAGAATGCCTAAAAGAAAAGAATGGCCAAATGAAGTGTTTACTTTTCCTGAAAAAAAAGATGAAAAATTCATAAAAAATTTTACTGTAAGGGAAGAATTTATAAATGGAAATTTAAATGATAATGTCTTTTGTTATTATGATAATTTGATTATTAATCAGGAAGATAATAAAATTAAAAATAATTTAACTCAATTATTAAATAAAGAGATTAAAATATTAAATGAAAAAATAAGAAAAATTGATAACAATTATTCAAATGATAAAGAAAATCAAAATAAAAAATATGGAGAGCTGTTAAAAGCTAATTTATTTAAAATTAAAAAAGGAACTTCTGAAATAGAAGTTGATGATTTTGAAGAAAATAAAAAAATTATTATTTCTTTAGATATAAAATTAACTCCTGTTGACAATGTTAAAAAATATTTTAATATTTATAAAAAAATAAAAAATTCAAGAAATATTTTAGATAAAGAAAAATTATCATATGAAAATAGATTAACAGATTTAAAAAAATACATTGATTTATTAAACAATATAAATGATAATCAAAACATATTTTACATTGAAAATGATATCAAAAAATTATTAAAAATTAATGTAAACAATAATAAAAAAGGAAAAAAAATTCCTGGAAGACATTTTATTTTAGATGGCGGATTTAATGCATATGTTTCTAAAAATGCAAGAGAAGGGCATGAAATATTAAAATCAGTCGCAAGAGGTAATGATTACTGGTTTCATATCAGGGATTATCCGGGCAGTCATGTGATAGTTAAAAGTATTAATGGAAAAGAGATTGGAATCAAAACTAAGATAGAAGCATCTAATTTAGCAGTTTATTATAGTAAATGTAAAAATCCAGATGATGCTGATGTATATTTTACACAAGTTAAATATTTACATAAACCAAAAGGCGGAGCATTGGGATTAGTATTTCCTACTAAAGAAAAAAATATTAAAGTAATATTCAATAAAGATTTAATTAAGGATATATTAAATAGATAATTTTTTAAATGGTAAAACATGCGTCTCGCATGTTGAAATAATTTAAATATAAAACAGGACAGATGAGACGTCTGTCCTGCCGCTAATATATAAAAAGGAGATATTCAATGAATGATAATAATGAGAATAATATTCGAGAATCTATTGTAAAAGGAGAATATTATCCGGATGATGTTGAATTATTAAATAATGTTATAAAAAAATCAATTTCTTCTTTTAAAGATGAAAATAACGAAAGAAAAAACAAATCTCCATTTGCAATTATTTCACCGTATGATTATTATAAAACAACATCAAGTGTTTATGGAAGCGCATATTCACAAATATTAAAATCAAAATATGATACTATAATAATTATTGCACCGATACATAAAATTGCCTTTCCTGGCATAGCATTATCAACGTATGAATCATTTAATACTCCTTTTGGTGAATTAGAAGTCGATTTGCAAAGTAATAAATTTTTAAATAAATTTAATAAAGAATTTTTAATATTTGATAATAATCATCATTCTTCTGAATACGCTATAGAAGTTCAACTACCATATATTTATAATATATTTCAAAATAAAGTTAAAATACTTCCAATTATTATTGGTGAAAATAATACTAAATTTACAATTTTATTATCAAATGCATTAAACTCATTATTTAAAAATATCAATAAAAAATATTTAATAATCGCTACAACGAATCTTTCTCAACAATTAAAATATGAAGATTCAATTGCTATGGATAAAAAATTTATTGATTTATTAATGATAAAAAATCCGGATAATTTATCTGAGCAATTAGCAATGCGTCAAGTACAAGCTTATGGCGGAGGTGGAATTATTACTTTATTAAGATTAGCAGAATTATTAAACATTGAAAATATTAATATTTTAAAATATATGAATACAGGAGATAATGATATCGACAGGTTTAAAGTTAATGGTTATTTTTCTGCTGTTTTATGGTAAAATATATTTTTAATAATACTTATTTCCGATAATAAAAATGTATTGAATTTTATTCTGAATATTTATATATTTAATAAAGGATAAAAAATATGGATAATAATAATATTGATAATACAAATAATCAATTTAGAGCAATTAAAGAATATACTGAAAATCAAGAAAATGTTGAAAACTCAAATAAATCTGATAATAATGAAAATGATATAGATATTGATCAATATATACAAGAACAGCTGAATAATAAAGAAGAATTGAGTAAAGAACCTTTAGAAGATGTTGAATCTAAAGATAAAAAAGAAATTCAGGAAAAAGAAATAAAAATATCTAAACTAAAAATATTCATTAATAACAGTTTAAAATTTCTAAAATATTATGGATTTATAATAACAATTTTAATTTCATTGTTTATTATTAACAAAATTTTTGAAGAAAATTTAATATTTAATTTATTATTATATATTGTATCTGCAATTGTAATAGGCATCTATTATAAATATGTTTTTAAAAAAAAGAATAATGAAGATATGAATAATCCTTTAAGTATTTTAGATGGAATTTCTGAAGGAAAATTAACATATAATATATCAAAAGATAAAGAGTTAAAAAATATTCTAGGTGATTTTGCAAAACCTCTTGATAAAATAATAAAAAAAATATCAGATATTGTAAGTAAAGTAGAACTTTCAGCATTAGATTTAGCCGGTAATTCAGATGCTTTATCATATTTTGCTACTTCAATGGCAAATAAAACTGATGAAGAAACAAAAACAATTAATAATATTGATAATTTTGCTAAAAATTTAAACAGTGCAATGCAGGATATTCAAAAAAGTGTTAAAACCGCTTATGACATATCACTTGATTCTATCAAAGAAGCAGATACAAGTTCAACAGAAATTTTATCATTAATTGATGAAATGAATGCAATTAATGAAATGTCAGATAAAATAATTACTACAATGAATTTTATTGATGAAATTGCTGAAGAAACAAATTTACTTGCATTAAATGCAGCAATTCAAGCTGCTCATGCCGGTGAAGAAGGAAAGGGATTTAGTGTTGTTGCAACTGAAATAAAAAACTTAGCTGATTCAAGTTCAAAAGCTACAAAAACAATATATCAAATTGTTGAAAAAACTATTGAGTCAATATCAAAAGGTGTAAAAGTAAGTGAAAAGGCAAAAAAAGCATTAGGTAAAATAATATCATTAGTTAAATCAACAGAAGATATTATGTCTACCATAAATACTGCTATTACAACTCAAACAAATTCAACAAACGAATTAAAAGATAGTATTGCTAATATTTATACTTTAACTGACGAAATCAATAATGATACTCAAAACATGAAATCAGCAATATCTAATCTTTCAGGACAAGCTCAAATTTTAAAACAATTAATTTCATATTTTGAAGTAAGTGAAGATCATATTAGTTCAGATAATATATTTGGAATTGAATCATAAAATAAAATTCTTAAGATATTTCATATATTGGAACCCAGTCATCTATATTATTACCGGTTATAATTTTCCTGCATCTATCAAGATACTTTTTTGATACTGTGTCATCCTTATTTATTTTTAAACATTGTCTAAAATATGCCCCGGCTTCTTTCCATTTTTTATTTTCATATAATTTTAAACCAGCATGAAAATAATTATAAAAATCTATATTATCATTATAATAATTTTCTTCTAATAATTCAAATAACCTTATTGTACCTTTTATACCTTCAATTTTTACTCTATCAAGCATTCTAACAGGTAATTTAAGTTTAGATAATTTATATACTGATTCTGAAATTATTAAATTTATATTAAATTTTTTTGCATATTGAATCATTGCAGATAAAATATTTATTGAATTTCCAAAATATGTATAATATTTTTGATTTTCTTTTTTAACAAATTTAAACCATTCTTCTTTTGAATGTAATGCCTGTCTTAATTGTACTTTTTCATTGTTTATATTAATTATAATATTGTTTATATCAAAAACAGTTTTAACAGCTATTTGATGATGGTTTTTATAAATAGGGGGATTACCAAAGTAGCATAAAATTTCAGTAGGAGTAAATGTGTTTCTTATTCCATTATTATTTTTAATTATTGATTCAATTTCAGAATTTTTTGCACCAATTAATTCAACATCATTTTCAGAGATATCTTTTTTTAACATTATTGATTTGTCTATGTATAAAAAAGTACAAAGATATTGTTTTGATTGTAAATCCCAATTTTTATATTTCCAGAATGCAGCAATTTTTTTTGCAAATTGCTGTGAAATTGAACCTTTATAAATTGATTTTACTTCATTAAACCAGCTTTTATTATTATATTTTTTTAATATTCTACCGGTAAAAAATGAAAATAATATGATTATAAAAACAGTTAAAAATGGAAAATCAATATGAAAATAAATTCTTAGTGAAAAATATGCTAATAAAGATAAAAAAGACAAAAAGAGTAAAATTAAAAATATAAATATTTCGTTTTTAATAAAATAATTTATTAAAGATAACATAAATAAAATAGTAAGTAATGAAATTATTATAATAATAAGTGGTATTTTTTTTAAAATTATTCCATTGTTTATTAAATCTTTCTGATAAAAAAAGTCTGATATCCAATTATAGTTTTCATTTTGAACAATAAAAATATAAGAATTACTCATTTTATCTTGATTTACATTTTTAAATGCTTTCCATTTTGAAGCTTCATTTTTAGCTTCAGATAAAATTTTATTTTTAATTTCATCGTTTAATTCCGGAATATTATAAATTTCATTAATAATAATATTTTCTGTTTTAAATAATTCTATATCTTCAGCTTCGCTTTGAAATAAATTAATAGATTTTAATTTATCAATAATATTTGTTCTAATTTTAAAAGCATCATCAAATTTATTAAAATTATTAATATTTTGAATATCTTTTTTTTTATCAAAATTATTATGAATAAAACTCATTTTACCCTTTTGGTCAAAATAAAATAATGGATATTTAATTTTAGAATATTGGAATTCAAATTTACTATTATCAAATTTTTTTTCTTTAGTTTGAATTATAAATGGAGAAGACATTATATATTGTTTATTAATTCTAAAAAATAAATCAATATTATTATTATTAAAAATTGAATAGTTATTATTTATAAATCCGATTTTATCTGAATTTATTGAAAAAATGTTTTTAATTCTTAATTTATCTAAATAATTTGAAAACATATAAGGATATTTTGATTTAATATGAATTGTGTTTTCTAAAAGGTCATTATTAAAAATGTTATGAGAAAATTTTAATCCTTTTTTATTTAAAAGATGTAATATACCATAGACATTTGTGTTATTATTTATATAATTTTCAATTTCAGTTAATTTTGATGTATCTTTTAATCTATCAAATTCTAAATCAATAAATATGTACTTAGTATTAATTTCATTAATAAAATATAGTAAATTTTTAAAATTTTCTGATGAAATTTTTTTATCAATATTAATTATATTATAATTATGATTTATTGAAATTTTATTATCAACTTTTTTATCAATAAAAGAAATAATTTTATTCTCAAAATAATTCAAAAATGAATTCTGATCATATAAATTTATTATAAGAAAAAAAAATATTATTGATGATATTAAAAAAAATAGAATAAAAAAAATAATAGTTTTTAATGTTGGTGTTTGCAATTAATTTTCCAATTTTTTATAAATTAATTATAATAGATTTTCGAAATAAAATAACTATATATTGAATTTTTTTATTTATTTTATGTATATTAAATTGATAATTTTTTTAAAATATATTTTGCTAAATCTTTATTTGTATTATTATAAAAATGAGTAAATTTAAATGCAATAAATTTATCTTTTTTTGAAATTACTTTTGCATCAACATCAATATATTTATGATTTGTTTCAAATATTATATGTTCAACTAAATTTCCTGGTGATAATTCTTGATCTTCATATTTAGTGTAAAATAATCCAGAAATACCTCCCATTGATATATCAATAATTTTTGCTGTTAAATTTTTATTATTTTTAAGTTTTATGCACATTCTCATTAATTCATCATCAGACGGTTTAAGTCTAATATGTTTTCTTGCTGGAATATGATCTTTTAATTTTTCAAAAATAATATTTAATTTATCATTAATTTGTTCTTCGAAAAAAGGTTTAGGAATAAAACTTAAAATTTTATACTCTTTTAATCTATTTGTAAGTAATTCATTTGTATTAATTGATGTAGCAATAATATATATAGAAGAATATTTTTCATTGTTTTTTAATTCATCCATTAATTTAAAACTTGAATTATTTGAAAAGTCTAAATCAAGAAAGATGAATTCAATGGATTTATTTTTTAAAATTTCTAAAACTTTATCCGGATTATCTATATTTACAGAGATTATACCTTTATGAAATAAAATATTAGAAATTAATTCTAAGTTATTTTTATTTGATAAAACTAATCCAAAATTAATTTGACTCAATTTATATCCTTTTTAATTATAAAATTATTTAACAAAAATTTAATAAAGAAATCAAGTATATTTTAATATATATAATAATTATTTATTCGTAAATTCTTTAAAATTATTAAAAAATTAAAAAACATTTCATTTTTAATTATAGACTTGACATATTATTTAATATTATGGATAATTTTAATATAATTTTTATTTATTTTAATAGGAAGTTTTATGTCTGATTTTATTGATGATGGATTATTAAAAGATTTTTTTGAAGAAGCATATTCTCAAATTGAATTAATTGAAGAGAACTTACTAAAATTAGAAAAAGATGTAAAAAATAAAAACGCAATAAATGAATTATTTAGAGCTACTCATACTTTAAAAGGCGGTTCTGCTACTGTTCAAATGGATGAAATTACAAATTTTACACATTTATTAGAAGATATTTTAGATGAAATTAGAGAAGGCAATATTAAAATAAATACTTATATTATTGATATAATGTTAAATTCTTCAGATGTAATAAAAAAAATGGTTAATTCCAGAAATAAAGGAAAAGTATTTAGCAATAAAGAGTATTCTACAACAATAAAAAAATTAAAAGAAATAATAGAAAAAAAGAGATCTAAAATAAGTTCTGATAAAAAATCATCTAAATCAAAAAATACTAAAAGCAGCAATAATTTTTTTAATGATAAACGATTTAAATTAACTGAATATGATATTTTAGAAATAATTGATGCAAATATTGATAACTTACCAATATATAAAATACTGGTTGTAATAGATGATACAAATCCAATGCGAACAGTCAGTGGAATTCAAATTTTTACTTCTTTAAGAGACATAGGTCTTGTTTTAAAAACATTACCTGATTTTGATGATTTATATTCTGATAATTTTTATAAAGAAATAATGTACATTGTAGCATCAAATGTATCAATGAAGAATATTAAAGAATTTTTAACTATTCCAGATACAACAAAAAAAATTTTTATAGAACAATTAGATCTTAATATAGTATCAAAAGTTAATATTACTGATTCAGAAAAAAAACAAGTATTAAAACAACTTGAAAAAAAAACAGAAATAAATTTAGCTGAAGATAATGAATACAATGATGATGAATACAATGATGATGAAGATAATGATGATGAAGACATAATTGATGTAAAAGAAGAATTGATTGATAAATTATTAGAAGAAAAAGAAAAACTTGATATAGAAAATAAAAATATTTCTTCTTCAATAATAAGAGTAGATTCTTCACGAATTGATATATTATTAAATCTTGTATCAGAAATTGTTATTAACAAAGCAGCATATAATCAAGTAGGAAGTGAATTTTTAGATTATTTTGAATCATATTCTATAAAATTAAATCAGTTTAAAGATGATTTTAAACATTTTTTTGATAAAGTAAATCAAATTTCAAATTCAGAAATATCACCAGATTCATTGATTAATATAAAAGAAAATTTTCAAAAAATATATACAATTTTTGATCCAACATTATCTAATCTTAAATTAATTTTAAATCATTTTAAATCTAATAATCAATCACTTGAAAGAATATCTAACCTGTTACAAGAAGGTGTAATGAAAATTAGAATGGTTCCTTTAAAACATATATTTAATAGATTTCCTAGATTAGTTAGAGACCTTAGTAGAAGATTAAATAAAAAAATTGAAATTTTTATTAAAGGTGAAGAAACTGAAGTGGATAAAGCTATGATAGATTATTTAAGCGATCCTTTAATACATATTATCAGGAATTCTATTGATCATGGTTTTGAAAATGAAGTTGAAAGAAAATCATTAGGTAAAGATACAGTTGGTAAATTAGAATTATCAGCAAATAGTGAAGGAAACATAATAAATATTATTGTTTCAGATGATGGTAGAGGTTTAGATTTAGATAAAATACGAAATAAAGCAATAAAAAGTAAGTTAATCAGTCCAGATACAATATTAAAAGATCAGGAAGCATTTAATTTAATTTTTGAACCTGGATTTTCAACAGCAGATGAAGTTACTTCTGTTTCCGGAAGAGGTGTAGGATTAGATGTAGTTAAAAAAAATATTGAAAAACTTAATGGTACAATTAGAGTTGATTCTATTAAAGGAAAAGGAACTAATTTTAATATTAAAATTCCTCTTACATTAGCAATAATACAGGGATTAATGATTGAAGTATCAAAAGAAACATATGTAATTCCAATATCTTCTGTTTTAGAAAGTTTAAAAATTAAAACAGATGAAATCAAATCAGTAGACAATTATGAAGTTCTTAATGTTAGGAATGAAGTTATTTCATTATTAAGATTATCTAAATTATTTAAAATAAATGAACAACAAAATAGCGATTATTATTTTGTTGTTGTTGTAGGCAGTGAAATTAAAAAAATAGGTATATTAGTTGATAATGTAATTGGAGAAGAGAATATTGTAATTAAACCTTTAAAAGATAAATATACAAATACTCCTGGAATTGGAGGAGCAACAATATTAGGAAACGGCAGAGTATGCTTAATATTAAATATTTCACAAATAATTGAATTAGGATTAAAATTGGAAGAAGCATTTGATATTAAATAAATAAAATAATAAGGAAAAAATAAATGGCAATTGATTCCGAACAAATGGATTTTAATTATATTATTACACATCAAAAAGCTATGAAAGAGAATTTAGCAAAAAAGAATAAAAAAATTGTGGAATATGATTTAAAAATAGTATCTTTTAAATTAGGCAGTGAATTTTATGGTATAGATATAATGTATGTTAAAGAAATATTAATGGAAGGAACATTTACTCAAGTACCAAATACGTTAGATTTTGTATTAGGAGTATTAAATTTACGAGGTGAAATAATTCCAATTATAGATATTGGAAAAATGTTTAATATTAACAGTACAATTATTGATGAACCAGAAAAAAAAGATACTTCTTTATCCATTATAGTAATAAATGCTGATAATATAATGATAGGAATAGTAGTTGATCGGATATACCGTGTTATACAATTACGTAATGATGATATACAACCACCAAGCCCGTTATTAGGACAAATAAATGAAAAATATATTAAAGGTGTTGCTGAAATTGAAAAAAATTTATTTGTAATTTTTGATACAGATTCAATATTTTCTTCAAAAGAAAAAACAAAAAAAGACGTTATAACACAAAATAAATATGACATATCAGAAGATTTTTTTGTTTATTTTTACGAACAAATAGAACAATTTGAGAGTGTTCATATTAGTGACTATAATAAATCAGCTTTTAGAAATTTATATAATAAATATATTTTTGATAATAAAATAAAGGAAATGCCCAGCATTAATAAAGAAATATCAGATAAAATATTAAATAGTTTTCTATCTCAACATACCGGAAAATTGTGGGAAGAAAAATATGTTAATATATTTAAAGATGATGTAATTAATGAACTTAATAAAATATGTTCTGATGAAATAAGGATTTTAAATTTAGGATGCGGCGGCGGGCATGAAACATTTTCTTTATTATTTATTATTTTAAATTATTTTACTGAAATTGATATTGAAATTATTGCAGCTGATTCTAATTTATCAAAAGTAAGTAATGCATCTGGATTTGAAATAAGTAAAGATGAAATTCCATCATGGATTAATATAGAAAAATATTTTATTGAAATATCAAAAAATAATTATAAAATTAATAAAGAAATAAATGATTTAATATACTTTGAATTTCATGATATAAAAAATATTATTAAATACAAACAAGAATTTGATTTAGTAATTGCTCGTGATCTATCTCTTTATTTAGGAGAAGATAATTATAAAATTTTATTAGATAATATTGCTGCTAAACTAATTTCTGGAGGAATATTAGTAATTGGAGATAATGAAATAATTCAAAAACACAAATCTTTTAATAGAATTAATACAAAACATATTCCATGTTATATAAAAAAGTAAAAATATTAATTTCTGATTATTAGTTGTTCTCTATTTGGCCCCACTGAAATATATTTAATTTTAACATTAATTAATTCTTCTATCTTTAAAACATAATTCTTTGCGTTTGTAGGTAAATTATTAAAATCTTTTATTTCTGTAATATCTTCATTCCAACCCGGTAATGTTATATATTCACATTCGCATTTATACAATTGTTGAGTTGGTGGAAAATCTACAATTAAACTATTATTATACTTATATTTTATACAAATTTTAATTTCTTTTAATCCAGAAAGTACATCAAGTAATGTTATAGCAATATTAGTTGCAAAACTGGTTTCACATCCAAATTTACTTGCAACTGCGTCAAACCAACCAATTCTTCTTGGTCTGCCGGTACTAGCACCATATTCTTTACCTTTTTCTCTAATATGATCTGAAATAGAAGAAAAAATTTCAGTACAAAATGGACCTTCTCCAACACATGTAGAATATGCTTTCATTACTCCTAATATATTTTTTATAGAATAGGGTGGAATTGGTGCTCCTACTGAAGCATATCCCGGATTTGGTGAAGATGAAGTTGTATATGGATATATCCCGAATTCAATATCTCTTAATGCACCTAATTGACCTTCAAGAATAATATTTTTATCTGTTTCAACTGCTTTTTTTAATATTGGAATTGGATTATCTATATATTTTTCTATCTTTTTTCCATAAGAATAACCCCATTCGACCATTTCGTCAATATCAACAGCAGGTTTTTGATATATTTTTTTAAAAATTTGATTTTTATATGATAGATTATTTTTTAATCTTTTATATAAATAATCTTTATATAATAAATCAGAAATTAAAATACCAACTTTTAAATATTTATCACTATAAACTGGAGCAATACCTCTTTTAGTTGAACCAAATTTATTATCTTTTAATCTTTCTTCCTCATATTCATCTAAAAGTATATGAAAAGGAAAAACAACATGAGCTCTATTAGAAATAATTAAATTAAAATTTATTTTAGCTTTAGAATTAACATCTTCTATTTCTTCAATTAATGCTTTTGGATTTACAACCATACCATTACCAAGAATATTATAAGCATTTTTATTAAAAATACCGGAAGGCATAAGATGAAGTTTAAATTTTCCAAATTGATTGATAACAGTATGACCTGCATTATTTCCACCTTGATATCTAACAACATAGTCTGCATTTTTTGCAAGATAGTCTACCATTCTACCTTTGCCTTCATCGCCCCAATTTATACCGCATATTGATGTAACACTCATTTTAACTCCTTAAACAAACGCTGGAATTATATAAAAAATAATTAAGATATACTACTGTTTTTTTGATTAAATTTTGATTTTTTATAATAAAGGTAGGGTAGGTAATTTATTTAAAAAAGATGTATTTCTAAATGCTATGGAATTAGCACATCATCTGTTAAATCTTCTAATATTTCGACACTACTTAATGTGTCTCCAACTGGATATTTTAAAATTCTTAGAACATTTGCAGCTTTATCACTGTTTTCTTTTGACATTAATGTAATTAAATAAGGTGAAATAGATCTTCTGTCAATTTCAGTACTATAAGAATCAATTCCGCGTAAAATATCAATTATATCTTCTTCAGATTGTTTTACCAGAATTTTTACAGCATCATCAGGCGGCATATTATATATTTTCATAGCCTGTTCTCTAACATTTTCCTGTTTATCTTTATATCGATTTTCTTGATCATCTAAATATTTTGATCTGTTTTTTAATTCTTTTTCTTTATCATTTAAAATAACAATTTTTTTATTTACATCAGTTTCTTTTTTTTCAATTTCTTTTTCTCTTATCTTTAATTGTTCATCTATTAAAGATAATCTATCTTTTTCTTTATATAATTCTTCTCTTTCTAATAAATACGGATTTTCACTAATTTTCATTTTATTTTGAAATGTAACTTTTTTTAAATATTTTAATCCCGGTAAAGGGAAATAAAAACCAAAAAAAGTTGCAACAAAATCTATAATTAGAATACTGGATCCTAAAAGAATTATTATTAATAATATTAATAAAATTATTTTTTTTGTATATTCGTTTTGTTGAAAAGCCATAGATTAAACCCCGTATTTTTATTTAAATAATATTTTTTTAATTTTATCAACATAATTTATTGTTTCTTCAATGTCAGGAATTCCATCTGCTTCATCTACTCTATGCGGACCAGCATTATAAGCAGCCAATGCTTTTTCTAAATCTCCATCATATCTATCAAGCATATTTTTTATATAACGTGTACCAGCATCAATATTTTCATAAATATCAAATGGTTTATCAATACCAGAATTTAATACAGTATGAGGCATTAACTGCATTAAACCCATTGCACCGGCATTTGATATTGCAGTTGGGTTATAACTTGATTCAACTCTTATTATTGCTCTAATTAAATCTTCTGATATTTTATATTTTTTTGAAGCTTTTATTATTGAATCATTTATTTTAACAGTTTTGCTTTTATATCCTTCTTTATCATTAATGTTTTCAATTTTAATTTCATTTTCTTTTTTTTCAACACTTTTTTCTAAATAAGGATGAATATTATTTTTTACAATGTTATTTGTATTACTATTTGTTTTAGTTGAATTTATTTCTTTATACATATTCTCAAATTCTTGAACAAATTCAGGTTTTAGATTTTGAATATTTTTAGGAATTTCTCTAATATTATTTATTTTTTCTAAAATATTATTAATATTTTCAATCATTTATATCACCTCTTTTTTTAGATAAATTGTGTTAAATGATTAGCAATTTCATCTAATCTTTTTATATCTTCTTTTTTTAAATCTTTTTTGTATTTTTCATAATTTTTATTTTTTAATTCAGTTAAAATTTTTCTTTTTTTCATAGTATTCATTAATTCAATTTTTAATTTATTTAAACTTTCTGCCATTTTATTTTTTTTATTTTCGTTTGTTTTAATCATTTTAATTAAATTATTTATATAATCCTGCTGAATTATAATATCATCAACATTCAATGAATCACCTTCTTTAGATCTGTTATAATCATCTATAGTAGTTTTAAGAATTGTTTTTTGTATTTGAATATTCATATTTTCTAAATTTAATTGTTTTTGTAATTCTGAAGCATATTTAATTTTAGCCTCTAATTCCTGATATTCACGAATAACTAATAATTTTTCTAATCTAAAATTAAATTTTTTCATTTTTTATTTCATTATTTTTATTGAAAAAGTAAATCTTCTTTTTCATTAATTTCTTCCTGCCCATAAAGTTCTTTATATATTCCATCTAATTCATCTAATGTTTCTTTTAAAGAATATTTTTCTTCAATTTCCTGTTTTAAAAATGAATCAATTTTATCTTTTAACATTATAGCTAGATCAACTTTAGGATTTGCACCAGTTGCATATGCACCAATGGAAATCAGGTCTTCATGCGATTTATACAATGCTAATAATTCTTTTATAAAATTTGCTTTATTTTGATGTTCTTGTGACGTTATTTTAATCATTAGTCTTGAAATAGAAGCTAACACATCAATTGCCGGATAATGATTTCTTTCAGCAATTTCTCTTGATAAAACTATATGACCATCAAGAATACCTCTTACAGTATCACTGATTGGTTCATCCATATCATCACCTTCTACTAAAACTGTAAAAAAACCTGTTATACTCCCTTTTTCAGCTGTACCGGCTCTTTCTAATAATTTTGGTAATAAAGTAAAAACTGAAGGAGTAAATCCTCTTGTAGTAGGAGGTTCACCGGAAGCAAGACCTATTTCTCGTTGAGCCCATGCAAATCTTGTTACAGAATCCATTGTTAAAGCAACGTCTTTTCCTTGATCTCTAAAATATTCTGCAATTGAAAATGCTACGTATGCAGCTCTAACTCTGTTAATTGCAGGTTTATTTGAACTTGCGAAAATTAATACTGATTTTTTTAAACCTTTTTCACCTAAATTATAATTAATAAATTCTTTTAATTCTCTTCCTCTTTCACC
>CAZYID010000071.1:0-8929 GCA_964646595.1 uncultured Spirochaetales bacterium
AATTGCGTTTTTGCTTGTCTAAGTTTTTCCGGGAAAATACTTTTTTTAAAGTTTTTCAGCCATTTTTTTGCAATAATATATCCGCCAAACCTTAATGAATAATTTCTGAAAAAGTTTCGATACCACATTTTAAAAGCAGCAACAATAAATTTAACTTTTCCAAATATAATAGCAAAAGAAGCAGTAAATAATATTACTGGAAAATGAAAAATAATATAATTAACTAATTTAATAAAGTTTTTAAAATTATAAAATTTATTCATTATATTATTAATTGCAAACTGGATTTGTTCCGGAGAGATGTTGTCATCCGGTTTAAACAAAGGAAATTGACCGTCATAATATTCCCAACCAATATTATCTAATGAGTAGAGCCTATTATCTTTTATGAGTCTTTTCCTTAGCTCTGTCCCCGGAAGCGGTATAGTATTTAAAACTTGAACTGTATCAATTTTTGCTTTTTTTATAAAAGACCGAAACCTTTTAATTTTTTCTTTCAATGAGATTGAATTTTTTTCATTTAATTTTTTAGGATATCCAAATATAAACATTCCATGTATATAAAATTTATATTTATGAAATATATTTGTCCATTTTATCAAATCTTTTGATGTATATCCTTTTTTCATTGTTATTAGTTCTTCATCTATTGGAGATTCGTACCCAATACATACTGCATCAATGTTTGCGTCTTTCATAGCTTGAAGTAATTCCGGATATTTTGCATCAGTAATTCTCGTTTGAACTGTCATGCGTATATTTTTATTTACTCTTTTTTGGTATTCAGTTAATAATTTACAGAACTCAATTGCTTCTATACGGTTTGCTGCAAAATGATCGCTGGCTTCAAAAAAGCGTTTTGCATTTCTTGTTTCAACAAGATGTATAACTTGATCCATCATCCATTGAGGAGAACTGCATCTTGCTTTGTCTTTTACAGCGCAGAATTCACAGTTAGAGTTGCATCCTCGGGTACGATTAATTGGATAATATTTCATTTTTGCATAACGCAATAAATTAAAATCAGGTTTAGGTAATTTTTCAAAATCATGAATTAATGGTCTATCTTTTGTTTTGAATATTTTTTCATTTTTTAAAAAAGCTATCCCTTTTACCTGTTCAATTGGTTTTTTATTTTCAAAACTTAAAAGGAGTTCTTTTATTGTGATTTCTCCTTCTCTAAACACAACAATATCAACATTATTTTTCAAAGATTCTTCAGGTAAATTTTCAACATGTTTCCCGCCTGCAATAACTTTTACACCTAATTTTTTATAAAATTCGGCTAGTTGAAAAAGTCTTGGTATTGTTGAGGAGATTGATCCGTAAAATCCTACTACATCTGCAGGTCTTTCTTTTTGGAGAAGTTTATGATCAATTATTTTATTTTTATCTTTTTTAAAAAATTTTCCATGACAATTGTTTTCATCTATTACTTCAACATCCCATGAATCTAATTTGCTTGCAGCAGTTGCCACATATATAGGTCCAACAGAAGTTGTGGTTTTAGCTACAAATGAATAAATATTGAAATTAGGAAATGCAGGAACAATAATTCTTAATCTAAATCTATTTTTATTTATCATTCTATAATTATAAATCTTTTAATTTATAATAGATATAAAAAAGTATTATTTTACAAATATATTATATTTTTATGTTATTTCAAAAAGAAAAATTTATAAATAATAAGTTTATTTATAATAGCAAATATTAACGTTTATAAACAAATTAGAACAAAAAACGATGAATATTGTAAATTATTAGTATTTTTTTATAATTTTTTTATAAATTTAAAATTTTGTTGCATTTATTCATATACTGCTTTTATAATATTTTATACAGCGAGTTATAAATTTAATTTAAAAAATAAGTTATAACTAAAAAATATTAGGAGCAGTATGAAAAAAATAATTATTATTTCAATATTAGCTTTAGCATTTATTATAATTTTTTTTATTATTGCAATATCAATATTAAATTATATGTCTATTTTAGATTTAAAAGACAGCAATGTAGTATATTTTCGTGAAGAGAAAAAAGAAAAATATATTTTTGAAGATGAAAAGAATGATGAGATAAAGATAGCTGTAATTGGAAGTAAAACAGGTGAAGCAGAAATATTTGGAAAGCAATTATTTCAAACATCGAGAATTATAATTAACAGTATTAATAAAAAAGGCGGACTTTTAAAAAAGAAAATTAAATTATTAGAGTTTGACTCAAAAAGTTCTCCAATTATTGCAAAAGCTTGCGCAATTGAAGCAATAAATAATGGAGTTATTGCTGTAATTGGAGATCTTTATACATCATATTGTTTAGCTATTGCACCTGTTTTACAGGAAGCTAAAATACCAATGATAACTCCAGGTGCCACTAATCCTAAGGTCACTTTAATTGGAGATTATATTTTTAGATTATGTTATACGGATGTTCATCAGGGAATTGCATTGGCAAATTTTACATATCAAGATTTGAAAGCAAGAAAAGTAGTAATACTAAAAGATTTGGATTATGATTACTGTATAGATTTAGCAAATTATTATAAGAATCAATTATTAAATTTTAAAGATGTTAAAATAATAGAAAAAGAATTTCTAATAAATGTCAGTGATTATGAAAAGTTATTGATTGAAATTAAGAAAGAAAATCCAGATGTAATTTTTTTACCGGCATATTTTCAAGATTCATTTGAAATAATAAAAACAGCAAAAAAAATTGGTATAAAATCTATTTTCTTGGGTAGTGATGCATGGCATACAATAATGCAGGAGTGGGACAAAGATATTGTGCAAGGAAGCTATTTTATAAAAAATTTAATTTTAGAAAAAAAAATTATATCAAAGAATCCGATTTTAGAAGAGTATGAAAGAAAATATGGAGTTATAAAAGATGAAATTCCATTTTTAACTTATGACGCTTTTCATGTTTTATTTGAAGCAATTTTAAAAGCAGATACCTTAGATAAAGATGCTATTAAAGAATCTTTATTGAGCTTAAAAAATTTTAAAGGAATAAATGGTACTTTAAATTTTGATTATAATGGAGATGCTTTAGTAGATCTTAAAGTATTTAAGTTTGAAAAAAATAAAATAAAATTTATTAAAACTTTAAATATTGAAACTATAAAAATAGCATCAATTTTTGCAAAAACAGGTATTGCTGCAACTGATAATATTCCTCATATTTTAGCGGCAAGGCTGGCTGCAGATGAAATAAATTTAAACGGCGGAATTAAAGGAAAATTAATTAATCTTATTGAATTTGATAATCAAAGCAATTCGTTAATTGCAAAGAAAATTGCAGAAAGAGCTGTTGACATGAATATATTAGCAAGTATTGGTTCTTCATGGAGCTCGCATTCAATAGCAATTGCTCCTATTTTTCAAAAAGCAAAAATTCCAATGATTTCTCCTGTTTCAACAAATCCGGAAGTTACTTTAATTGGAGATTATATTTTTAGAGCTTGTTATGATGATAATATTCAAGGAGAAGTACTTGCCAAATTTGCTGTGAATGAATTAAAAGCAAAAAGAGCAGTAGTTTTAGTAAATATAAACAGCAAATTTAGTATTGGTCTTTCTGAGATTTTTTCAAATAAAATTAGAGATTTAGGAGGCAATGTTGTTTGGAAGGGTGAATATTTAGAACAAGAAAATGATTTTTCTGTATTAATATCAGATTTATTAAAAGTTGATGCAGATATAATTTTTTTACCGGGTTATATTAGAGATTCTTCATTAATTATTAAGCAGGCAAGAAAAATGGGTATTATAATTCCATTTTTAGGAGCTGATGGTTGGAATGAATCAATGTATGAATATGCCGGAAAAGATATTATAGGAAATTATTTTTCATCTTTTTGGCATACAGATGTGCCAATTCAAAAAAGCAAAGAATTTGTTGATAGTTATGAGAAAAGATTTGGTGAAATATATAATTATGGTGTTGCTTCAAGTTATGATACTGTATATTTATTAGTTAAAGCGATAAGTAATATTTCAAAAAAAATAACTCCATTGGAAATTAAAAATTCATTAACAAATATAAGTAATTATCAGGGTGCTTCCGGTTTTTTTTCATTTGATGAAAATAGGAATCCAATAAAATCTATAGTTATTTTGCAATTTAAAGATAATAAATCAGTTTTTATTAAAATAGTTACACTTTAAAATAATTTTATTAGTAAAAAAAATATTTATATACTTCTATTAAGGAGATTTTTTTGAAATTATCATTAAAGGTAAATTTTTCGATTTTAATAATTTTTATTATAATTGCTTTAATTTTTATTTTTACAATGATTCCATTTCAAAATGCTCGAATCAATAATTCTTTAAAAATAATTATTACAATGTTAAATATTTTGTCAGAAAGTGAAAGAGTTGATTTGGCTAATGAGATATTTGAAAAAAGAAAAAATGCAATAAAATTAAGATTAAAAATAATAAAGGATATTGATTACATAACAAGTATTTCTGTTTTTAATAATGAAAATCATTTGATCTGGGAAGAAGGAAATAAAATTAAAGTAGATAATAGTAATTTTGAATATTTTAAAAATAAAGATTTAAAAAAAATAATTTTTTCAAAAAGAATAAAATATAACAATAGCGATTTATTGATGTATATTCGGCCAATATTTGTTATTGGGGAACATATAGGTTATATTGTTATACATTATAATCTTGATAATCTTAAGAAAGAGAAAAAAATTGCTTATATTATATATTCATGCTTATTAATTATAATTTTTTTTAATTTAATTGTTTTGTTACATTCAATAATTAATTGGACAATTTTAAGACCAATTAATTATTTAAACAAAGCAATGATAAAAGTACAAAATTCCGGACCTGGAATAAAAGCAGAAATTAATAGTAATGATGAAATTGGAGAATTAAGTAAAACATTTAATCAAATGTCAATAGCATTGGCAAAATCATATAAAAAAATAAAAAAGCAAGGTGAAAAATTAAAAAGTTCTTTAATAGAAAAAGATGTTTTATTTAGAGAATTACATCATAGAGTAAAAAATAATTTAAGTTTAATTTTGAGTTTATTAGAACTTCAGGAAAAAAATTTTAATGATAAAAATGTTATTGCAAATTATAAAAAAGTGCAAACTCGTATTTATTCTATTGCGTTGATACATAAGTTGCTTTATAAATCAAAAAATATTTCAAATATAAATATAAAGGAATATATCAATGATTTAGTTGTAAATTTAAGAAACAGTTATAATATTTCTAAAATAAATTTTATTATAAAAGTTGAGGGATGTAAGCTAGATATTGATACAATTAAAACAGTTGGAATAATTTTAAATGAGTTAATTATTAATTCAATTAAATATGCTTTTCAAGAAAAAGATGATTGTAATATTACTATTAATTTTTTTAAAGATGATAAAAATTATTCTTTAATAGTTAAAGATAATGGGATTGGTTATAAAAATTATAATATTGAAAATAATGAATTGTCCGGATTAAATCTGGTAAAGATGTTATGTGAAGAAATAAAAGCAGAGATGCAGATAATAAATAAGAATGGATTAAAAATTAAAATAAATTTTCCAATTAAATTAAAAAGGGATCTGGTATGAAGGAATATAAAGTTTTAATAGTAGAAGATGAAACATTAATTAGAGTTTTATTAAAAAAAAGACTTTTAGATTATAATTGTAAAATAATTGGAGAAACATCTTCAGGTGAAGAAGCAATTGATATTGTAAAAGCACATAATCCGGAATTAATATTTATGGATATAAAATTAAGAGATGAATTAAATGGGATTGATGCAGTTAAAATAATATCAGAATTTTCTGAAGCAGTAATTATTTTTACCAGTGCTCTTGATTTAGCGGATGAATTAAATAAAATTAAATTAAAAAATAAAATGTTTTTTATTGAAAAACCCATTTCAAGAGAACAAATAAGCAGATTGTTGGAAAATATAAAAAATTTTTATTAGTTCTTATGAAAAATCTTATTTAATAAATATGAAGATTTTCCCCAAATTTAAGTGCATGATCATGAGTCGTTAATATTTGAGATGCACATAGAATAAGCCCTTCTTTTTCTAAGTTTTTCATTAGATTTGACAGGGTTTTAGAATCCCCCATTTTTTTATCAACAAAAGCAGAACAGTATTTTCCGCTTATCATTCCAGATCTTTTAATTTTATGTATAAATTTATCTGGTATTTTACCTCCGAACATTGAAGTGCAGTTACATCCAAAAATAATGTGTTTATACATAGTCAAAGATCCATCATCTTTTTGCATGTTTACTATTGCTGCTTGATGTCCTTGTTTAATGATTCCTTTTTCAATACCTTTAACAAGGTTAATAAATTTGTCATTTTTATCTGCATAATATGCTATTCCTATTCTCATAAATTTTTCCTTTATTTTTATAAATTGAGTATATCAAAAATTTTATAATTAATGAATCTTTATTTATAAATTAGTCTGATTCTAATAAACCTTGTCCTAAGATTTTATAAATTTTTATTGCGCATTCAATAATAATTTTTGATAATTTATTTTCATTTATGTTTTTATCCTTTGTGTTCTTTGTGCGTTCCACTTCGTTTCCTTAAGGTTGAGTACAACCTTTGGGTCTGTGAAAGACTTTTCTTTTTTTCATAATACTTTTAACAATACAACTTTAAACAACTGGAAGAAGCAGTTGATATGTGAAATAAATTACTGCTATTGTATTATTTTCATTAATTTTATTTAAATCAAAAGTTAAAATTGATTTTTTTAAAAAATATGTTTTACCTAGAATCTTATTGTTATTTAAAAAAGTAAAACATAAGTTCCATATTTTTTTATATTTATTATTCATATATGATTCAAGGATAAATTTATGATTATCATAAAAAATTTTTAATTGTTTGGTTTCAAATAAAAATTCTTTTATACCGTAATTCATTTTTAAATTTTCTTTTTCGTATATTTTATTTAGAGAAGGTGACATATTTAATATATTGGATACTAATGAAAAATATGCCTGTTGAGATTTTCGGGATTTTATTTCTATAAAATTATTAAATATGTTTTGAAGATATTCACCCTTTTTATCCATTAAATTTAATGCTATTAAATAATTCATTTTATCAACCGGGTAATTATTGTTTTTTAAAGAGAGAGATTTAATTTTTTCAAGCTGAGATTTGTTGCCTAACCGCGCAAGAGATTTGGCGGCAGTTGATTGCACATATGGATCTGTTTCATCTAATATATTTATTAGCAATTGTCTTACTTTTTTTTCATCATAAGCGCCAAGTGCAAAGATCGCTTTTGTTCTATTATATGAATATTTGTCTTTTGCTTCTTCAATTATATCCTGCAATAGAGAGGGGCGCGGGCGAACAAATAATGATTTTAATACTTCTTCTTTTTCACTTGATAGAGGATTACTCAATATTTTTTTTATTTCATGTTCAGCAAAAGGTGTATCACTATCATTAAGTGACATTAAAATAAATTGACGCTTTTTCGGATCTTCTGTGATATTAAAATGGTAAATATCTAAGAATGTTCTTAGGTTGCTTATAGGGAAAAAAATGTTTGCGATTTGTTTTAAAGACATGCTTCCTTTTTCTTTAAGGAAAAAACATAATATAGCAGTTAGAATAGATATAAAAGCACCGGCGAAAAAAACCATGCTATAAGAATTAAGCAAATTAAAATTTAAATATTCACCCAAATCAATCAGTTTTCCTGCAATAAATCCTATTAATAAAGCAACAATTGCTGAAGAAAATTGCATTACAGAAGAAAAATTAATTTTTTCTTCTTCCGGCATAGAATGAATTAATAGTCTGCTTACAAGCTGAAGTACTACAACTTTAATAAAAGATATTACAAATCCAATAATAAAAATAAATATCCAATTAATACCGGGTTGAATGAAAGAAATCACTAAAAATACAATTGATTCTACTATTGAAATAAGAAGCAATATAGGTTTGCTTCCTAGTTTATCAGCGAATGGTTTTAGTATAAATCCACTTAATACCATTCCAATTGACATAACTATTGTAAATAAAAAAACAAAATTCTCAGGCATATTAATAATTTTTTTTGTGAAAGGTATTGTTAAACCAATTAAAATTAGAGTTGATCTGCTTAGCCAGTGTATTATAATTACTAGATTAGTTTTTTTATTTTTTAAGAATTTAATCATTGTTTTAAATAAATTTGTATCTTTTGGTGATTCGATAACATCTCTTGCCGGGATTTTAAGTATGAAAATGGAAGATATTGTATTAAATATTACTCCAAAAAATTGTAAAAATAATAAACCGATGAGACCCGAAAATTGTTTTATTGAAAGAATTAAAAAACTTATTATCCGACCTGCAAGCAATGAGGATTGAAAATTTGTATTCATTTTTAATAAAAGCTGCCCTGTAGCATTTTTTGCAGCAAGTCTTTTTTGTAAAGGCTGATGAACTAAAATTCCAAAATGACGGGATATGCAAAATAATGTATAAACTGATAAAATTAATAAAACAGATTTTTGTCCATTTAAGAATAAAGTAAATCCATAAAGAAGACATACAATTCCACGGAAAAGCCATCCATAAAAAAAGACTTTAGTTGATTTAAATCCGGATAAAAGTTTAGGTAAAAAAATAAAAATGATTCCACTGATAAGATGACAGGAAGCAATATATCCTAATTGGGTGTTAGTCGCATTAAAATGAATTGCCAAAAGATATACGACTGTTTGACCTAATAATCCAAAACCAAGACCATTAAAAACAGCGTGAGTGAGTAAATTATGTACACCTATTTTTTTTTCTTCATTTGACAGATGATGTGTTTTCATGGTTTAATCATTAATAATTATATATTATTATTAAAAAAGTTTTAATTATTTATTGCTTATTATAAAAATAGTAATAAAATAAT
>CAZYID010000071.1:9029-15101 GCA_964646595.1 uncultured Spirochaetales bacterium
CATATAATTTTGATAATTAACAGGATAGAAATAAACAGAAGAAAGTATGAAAGAAAATAAAAATAATAAAAAGAAATTAAAGTTATGGTTATATATAGGATTACACTATTTTAGAGTAAGAAACAAAAATGGGACAAGTAATACTGTATTTTTAACATTATACTTAGGCGTTACATGCGGTTTGATAGCTCTTATAGTTATTTTAGGTGTAATGAATGGTTTTCAAGAAATTCATATTACACGCAGAATAGAAGTGGATTCTTATCACATAACAATATCTAAGAATAAATATAAACCGTTTAATTTAGCAGAGAGTAAAAGTTTAATAGAAAGGATTTATACAAATTATAAGGAAATAGAAGCTGTTGTTCCTTTTACAGAAAATGAAAGTATAATGAGATTTAGAAATAAATTTTTTAACATTGACAGGATAATAAAGTTAAGAGCAGTTGATTTTAATGAAGTTAAAAAAGATACCCGGTTTTTAAAATATTTTCAATTAAAATATAATCTTCTAAACCTAAATTTTAATAAAGATTCTATAATTATGGGGAAAGAAGTATTAAACGAGTATCCAATTATTAAGAATCAAAATGTATTTATCTCACCGGATTTAAGTTTAAGCAGTTTTAAAGGTAACGGGATTCCTTTTAAAATAGAAGATGTTTTTTATACTGGGAGTTATTATTACGATAAAAATTGGTGTTTTATTTCACTTGATTCATTGGAGAGATTGACCGGAAGAATAGAAATAGATAAACTGGGCATTAAATTAAAAAACAGGAAAAAGCAAAAAAATGTTTTAGGTGAACTTGAAAAATTTTTAGGAAAAGATTATGTACTGCAAACAGCAGAAGAAATTAACTTTGGTTATTTTTCAGCCTTAAAATTAGAAAAAACAATGATAATACTTTTATTTTTATTGATTTTTATTATGGTTGCAACAAATATTTTTGGCGCTCAAAAACTTACAATTTTAGAAAAAAAAGAAGATATTGGCATTCTAAAAGCTATTGGAGTAACCTCAAATGATATTGAAATAATATTTTTAATTGAGAGTATAATTTTGGGATTTTTAGGCAGTCTGTCGGGTGTAGTATTTGGAGTGTTTATTTCTTATAATATTAAAAACATCTTTATTATTTCAGAAAAAATAATTAATAGTATTCTATCTTTTGTTTCTTATATTTTTGAATACATGATACCCGGAATAAATTTTATGCCGGTAAAATTATATAATGATGAAATATATTATCAAAGTTTATCTACTGTGAAATTATATTATCATGAAATATTAAGTATTTCATTAACAATAATTGTTATGCTGATATTAGCTTCGTATTTGCCGTTAAAAAGAGCTTCAAAGCAAAAACCTATTGAAGTTATTAAAAACTGATTTTATGTAAATTAAAAAACGCATGAGGAAGAAATGAGGATTGAAAATTATATAACTTTTAGATTTATAAAAGAGAGCAGAAAGAATAAAAATATTTCCAGAACTTCAATTATTGTAATAGCAGTAATTACAACTTCTATTATTTTTTTTATTTCAGCGGTTTCAATTATGAATGGATTTATTTATGGTTTTATGAAAATTGCTTTTGAGGTCAAATCTTTTCATATTGATTTTCGTCCTTCAGAGTATTCATACGAAGATGCAATATATGCAAGAAGTGTAATTGAGCAAAACGAAAATATAAAATATGCAGATTTATATAGAGAAGCAAAAGTATTATTAAATGCAAATGGTCAAAAAAGCGGTGTTGGATATTTCAGGGCAGTTCCGGAAGATGTTTTTGAAAAGGATCAAGGATTAAATCAAGGCATTAGATTACTTGAAGGAAAGAAAAGTTTGGAATTAAATGAAATATTTATTTCAAAAAAAACTTCAGAAAAATTAAGAGTAAAAGTAGGAGATTATATTTATTTAACAGGTATGTTAGTTAAGGATAATCCTGAAATAACATTAAAACGTTTGAAGGTGAGCGGGATATTTACCACAGGATATCAAGAATTAGATGAACAGCTTGTTTATGTTGGAGAAAAAACAGGTGATAAAATATTTAATAATAATTCAGAATATTATATTTTCATAAAACTCAATGATTATAAAGATGCAAATGTTACAGCGTTATCTTTTGAATTTTCCGGTTTAGTCGGCATGTATACCTGGGAAGAATTGAATTATAATGATCTGGTAAATTTAAAATTTTTAAAAAACATTATTGCTTTAATTGTAATATTAGTAATTATTGTTGCAGCATTAAATATTCTAACAACAATTAATATAACTGTATTTGAAAAGAAAACAGATATTGGCGTTTTAATGGCTGTTGGTTATTCACCCAAAAATATTAATATAATATTTTTGTTGAATGGAATTTATTTAGGATTTGTTGGAATAATTTCTGGAGTTTTAACTGGACTTTTAGTAATGAAATGGTTAAATGAAATATTAAATTTATTTTCAGTAATTATTAATCAGATTCAATATATAATTTACATTATTACAAAAATTTTTATTGATATATCTGCACCGGAAAAATTTGAAATATTTTCAAAAGATTTTTACCTGGATAAAATATATACTGATATATCATTTTCTGAAATTATCATAATTGCCGGTTTAACATTATTATTTTCTATAGTAGCTTCAGTTTCTCCGGCAATAAAAGCTGGTAAAATCAAACCAATAGAGGTTTTAAGAAATGGATAAATTATTAGAGATAACAAATTTAATGAAAAACTACTCAAACAAAGCAGAAATTCTGCATATACTAAAAGGTGTAAATTTAAATTTGAATCAAGGAGAAAAAATCTCAATAACAGGAGAAAGCGGTTCCGGGAAAACTACTTTTTTAAATATGATTGGCGGATTGGATTATGCAACATCCGGAAATGTAAAAATAGAAGGAGAAGATATTACCGAATTAGATGAGAATGAAATTACTTTATTTAGAAATAAAAAAATTGGATTTATATTTCAATCGCATTATTTAATTGAGGAATTTAATTCTTTAGAAAATGTTATGATCCCTTATTTGATAAATAATTTTAACAAAAAAAAGGCAAAAGAAAAAGCAAGACAGTTTCTTGAATATATGGATATGGGAGATCGATTAACACATCATCCTTCACAATTATCCGGAGGAGAGAAACAAAGAGTAGCAATTGCCAGAGCCTTTATTAATGATCCGTCTCTAATTTTAGCGGATGAACCAACCGGAAATCTTGATGAAAAAAATGCACAAAAAGTACTTGAGTTATTATTTAATATAACAACATTAAATAAACATTCATTAATAATTGTTTCACATTCTAAACAAATAGCAAAAATGGCTGATTTTCATTACCATCTTGAAGAAGGCAGATTAAATATTGATAATTATTTTTAATCTATGTATTTACGATTAGTATTAGTTATGATATAATATTTATTAATTATTAAAGAGGTTTTATGTTAGAAGAAGAAAAAAAAAGTGCGCTGCTTGATAAATTTTGTAAATTAGCAATAAAAAATAATTATATAGAGCAAGAATTATATACTCGTTACAATGTAAAAAGAGGATTAAGAAATTCTGATGGAAGCGGAGTTTTAGTTGGATTAACCGAAATAGGTGATGTTCATGGGTATATAGTTGATGAAAACGAAATTGTACCGGTTGAAGGTAAGCTTAGATATAGAGGTATTGATGTTTCTGATATGGTAAAGGGATTTCAAGAAGACGGCAGATCCGGATTTGAAGAAACATGTTATTTACTGCTTTTTGGTGAATTGCCTAAAAAAAATCAATTGGAAGAATTTATTCATTTATTGGATGATAACAGAGAGCTGCCAGAGGGGTTTAAAGAAAATATGATATTAAAAGCACCAAGCCCTGATATAATGAATAAATTAGCAAGAAGTGTTTTGGCAAGCTATTCATATGATGATAATCCTGAAGACAGCAGTATTAAAAATAACTTACGCCAATGTATTGAATTAATTGCCCGTTTTCCAACAATGATTGCTTATGCATATCAGGCAAAAGTGCATTATTATGATGGGAAAAGTTTATATTTACATAATCCAAAAAGAGGATTAACAGCAGCAGAAAATTTTTTAAGATTTATTAGATCTGATAGAGCTTATACAAAACTTGAAGCAGAGATGCTTGATCTTTGTCTTGTTCTCCATGCAGAGCATGGCGGTGGGAATAATTCTGCATTTACTACTCATGTTGTATCATCTTCTGATACAGATATATATTCTGCAATATCTTCTGCAGTAGGTTCTTTAAAAGGTAGAAAGCATGGTGGAGCCAGCAATCAGGTAATTGATATGATGACAAATATAAAGAAAGCCGTAAAAAACTGGAATAATAAAGATGAGATAGCAGCGTATCTCGAGAGAATTATAAAAAAAGAAGTTTATGATAAATCAGGTTTGGTTTATGGATTAGGGCATGCAGTATATACTAAGTCTGACCCAAGAGCAGTTTTATTAAAAGAAAAAGCAAGAAATCTTGCTAAGGAAAAAGGAAAAGAAGAAGAGTTAATACTATATGAAAATATTGAAATGTTAGCTCCAAAAGTTTTTGAAAAAGTTAAAAAGAGCAGTAAAGTTATTTGTGCTAATGTTGATTTTTATTCTGGGTTTGTGTATAGCATGCTTGATATTCCAAGAGAACTTTATACTCCTATTTTTGCAATGTCAAGAATAGCTGGCTGGACTGCTCATCGAATAGAAGAAATTCAATGCGGTGGTAGAATTATTAGACCAGCATATAAAAACGTAAGTAAAAAAAGAGATTATACATTACTCAACCAACGATAAAAATCAGTAGAATATAATTTACACTAATATCAATTATTTTGAATTATACTTCCTCATTAATATCCATTTTTTTAAAAAAACTATTAACATTATCTTAAAATCAGGGAAAAAGCTCCAAAAGAGAAAAATGAAAATATTGTTTTTCAGGAAAAAATAAATTTACAAAAATATTTTGATTTAATAAAATGAATTTTTAAATAAAAAATATTTAAGTTTGTTTCGGCGACTAATTATTATTAGTATTCTAAATTGGATTGATATATAGCCAAAATGATGAATTACTGTAAGCCATACTTCATTTTTGCGATATAATCAATAAATAGCGGATTAAAACTATGAAATATAAAATATCATTTTCGGGAGATAGAACGTACATAAGGATTAAGGTGTTTGAAGTCATCACCGGAGAGATAGAAAAAGTATTCGCGGAAAATGCAATCAAAAATGCCAAAAAAAAAAAATAAACAAGTTCCTGGTTGATGTTCGCGGTACATCAAACAGGGCGAGTCTATCTGAACAATATTATTTCGGTCATATGGATGTGAAATTGTTTGGGCTTAATAGGAATTCAAGAATTGCAATTCTTGTAGACTTAAATGATAAGTCTCATAATTTTATCGAAACAGTTTTAAGGAATGCAGGGTATAACTGCCGTATATTTTTTAATGAAGACGCTGTAGTGAAATGGTTTGGAAAGTAAGAACATTAACAATACTTCTGTAATCTGTCTTTTCCTGTGCCTGTGTGCTTATACCAAATCTGTTGTTCTAAAAACGTGCTGTTCCTTTGGTTGCTAATATCAAGTGCGTGTGAAATATGACATAATAAGATAACAAAATAGAAAAATAATTTAAATTATGAAAAAAACAATACTTGTCATAGCTTTCATTATATTCATATCTTTAATATTTTATTTTTTTTTAAGAATAAACTCAATAAATCAAATTGATAAATATAGTGATTCTTTTTTTGCTGATTTTTCAAACGCAGACAAAGATGATATTAAAAAACATCTATACTACAATAATCATAATATAGAGAATACAATAGATATTATAGAAAAATATAAAGAAGCGATTATAAATTTTAACTATACAAATTCAAAACCAAGTGTTAATTTAATGCTGGATAGAGCAAATGTAGAAGTTTCATGGCATTTAACAATAGAGTTTAAAAAGCAAAAAAATGTTTGGTATATTTTAAAGTTTAATGAATATAAAGAAAATAAAAAAAACTTATAATAAGGCACTGCACCG
>CAZYID010000072.1:0-15071 GCA_964646595.1 uncultured Spirochaetales bacterium
GAGTTTCAGTAAGCAATTTTGATTTACATACGAATAAAGATCAATTAGAATTGTTATAAATGTTTTTTTTTCTGCGATAATAATTCAATTATATGAAGATACTGCAGAAATAATCTATATGCAGCTTTATTATTGTTTGGAGAAAGTTTATATTTTTTAGCCGGATAACTTTTAGTATAAAGACTCATTTTTTTTGTTAATTCTTTATCCCAGTTTTGCATTCCATTCCAGATAATGTTTTTATCAAGTTCAATAAAAGCTTTTTTATAAGAATTAGTTGTTAATTTTGATAAAAAATTTAATGGAAATCTGTTAATAGGAAACAACAGCATTTCATATCTAAAAACAAAAAATAAAGTAATATTAATATTTTTAGTTTTTAATAAAATATGAACCATATAATATTTTCCAATATTTCCAAGCATTAGAGGATTTGGTAGATTTGAGAATGAGAATTGCTTAATTTCATTTATCCCGGTTAATAATTGAAGTTTTTTTGGTATTGTCTCAAATAGATTTATAAATTCATTTTTCCCGATTATTTTTGTTATTTCCATGAAGTCTTCTTTAGAAATAACAAATCGTATTTTACCGCTTGTAGTGTTTTTAATATTATTTTTTATTAATATCCATTTTTTATCTGGAATAAAATTAAGATGAAATCTTTTATCTTTTAAAATTGTGATTTTAACTTTTTCTCCAAGATTTCTATTTAAATCATTTATAAAATCTTTTAAAAGAAAGGAAAGCATAATAGAGAAAAAATTCCATAATTTGTATTTTAAAAATAAACTCATATTTTTTAATTTAAAAACTGTAACATTTTATTGACTAAAGAATAAAATATCTTTATATAATAATATTGATGATTTTTCTAGGATAATTATTAATCATTACATAATTTACATTAAAATGCGTTAGTTATTATGAAAAAGAATAAATTCATTTATATCTTTATTCTTATAATATTAATTTCATGTAAATACAAATTTTTATTTTATGTTAATCCGGAAGATTCGGAAATATTAGTTGATGATAAAAGTATATTAAATAAAAGTCTTTATTTCTCAAAAAATAGAATGATTAATGCAAAAATAAAACGAAGGGGTTATTTGCAATATCAATCTGTACTTAGAAAAAGAGGTCCTTTTGGAATAAAGAAAATTTATGTTGATTTAAAACCGGAAACATATAAAATTGAAATAAAAACAATTGATAGTGCCAGCAGTATGCTGCTTGATGAAGTAAAAACAAGCAAGTTGCCTCGTAAATTAGAATTAGATTTTGGCATATATAACATGACATTGTTATGCAAAGGATATCCGGATCAGCAGATTCGGGTGGAATCAAAAAGAGACAGCATATTATTTTTTAGGCACCAAAAACACCTGATTGATATAAAACAAATTGGTATATTTAATTGCGGTAATTTACCAAAACAGGTTGTTTTTTCTCCGGATTCTAAATATTTATATATATTATTACTTGCAGGAAATGGTTTTGAAATATTTGACATTGATAGTTTAAATATTATTAAAACAATAATAATACCCGATAAAAATAAAGGTTTTGCAGAAGGTGTTTTTTTAAAAGAAAAAGGGACTTTTTTAATTTCTCAGATGACAACAGGAAAAGTGTATGAATATTCTTATCCTGAAAGTAAATATATTCGTACTTTAGAAACAAAAGGTATTTGGTCGAAATTTATAGCATGGTCTCCTGAACTTCAAGTAATTGCAATTTCTAACTGGATATCAAATGATGTGTCGATCATTGAATATTCAACAGGAAAGATATTAAAAAAAATAAAGACTGCACCTTCTCCAAGAGGTCTTGTTTTTAGTAATGACGGCAGGAATTTATATATTACTTCTTTTAATGGAGGAAAAATTCAAAAATTTAATACAACTGATTGGAAAGAGGAAAATTTTATTTTTAAAAAAAATGGAGCAATGAGGCATGTCGTAAAAACAAAAGATTGTTCAAAAATTTATGTAAGTAATATGTATCATAATGAGATTTATGAAATCAGTACTGATGATTTTAATATAAAAAATACGTTTAAAGTTTTTGATAATCCAAATACAATTGGATTGAGTTCAGATGAAAAATATCTTTATGTTTCCTGTAGAGGTAAAAATGAACAAGAAAGTTATTTAAATAGAAGTCCAAATAATGGTAAAATAGCTGTGATAGATTTAGATAAAAGTAAAATGCATAATTATATTGATGGCGGTAATCAACCTACAGGATTAGGATTGAGTGATGATGGTAATTATCTTTGTTTTAGTAATTTTAGAGATAATAATATTGAAATTTATTGGATAGGAAAATGAATAATGAGAAAAGAAATTAAACATTTAGATTTGGAATTATTGGTATTTTTTTTATCAGTATCAACATTATCATTTCTTTTTTATTTATTAAGGCACCCATTAATATTTTCCGGACTAAAAGCAAGCAAAATAGATTTTTTACCATTTTTCTCAGCATATTTTTTTGATTTAATAATTTTTTTATTTGTATTAATTCCCTATATACTTGTTATTATTTTACTATTATATCTTAAAGCAATAAAGAAGATTAAAAAAGTACCTGATAATGTGATGGTTATATTATTTTTTCCTCTTTTATCTTTTTTTACAAAAGGAATGTCATTATTACATGTTTACATTAAGTATGATTTGACTGAGATTTTTAAAGTAAATTTTGCTTTTTTTACTTTTTTAACTATTGGACCAATAATTGTAATAATTCATAAAATAATTATTAAAATAAGAAGGAAGAAAAGAAAACAAGGAATAATAAATAAAAATGGGAGTAAATATATTGAATAATAATAAAAAATCTGGTTTTATTTCATTAATTGGCAGACCTTCGTCTGGTAAATCAACTTTAATAAATACAATTTGCGGATATAAAATATCAATTGTATCTGATAGGCCTCAAACAACACAGTTTTTAATAAGAGGTATTTACAATGATAAAGAAAGTCAAATAATTTTTATTGATACTCCGGGATATCATCATTTTGATTCAAAATTAAATAGGAATTTATCTAAACTTTCTGTAAAAAGTTTAGAAGAGGGAGATTTGATTTTATATCTTGTTGATTTAACAAGAGATTTTGGAGAAGAAGAAGAAAGCATTATAGAAAAAATGAAATCAACTGAATTACAAGTTATTGTTGCATATAATAAAGTAGATATTTGTGACGAGGAAAAAAGTAAAGCAGTAAAATCAAAGATTAAGTTAGGTCTTAATTCTAAAACTACTCTTGATATTTCTGCAAAAACTGGTGAAGGCGTTGATAAATTATTAAAGATAATAAAAAAGTTTTTGCCTTATGGACCAAACTATTATCCTGAAGAGTTTGTAACAGATCAAAGTATTCCTTTCAGGATAAAAGAAGTAACAAGAGAAAAAGTTTTTAATAATACTATAGAAGAGCTTCCTCACTCGGTTTATGTTGAAGTTGATTCGCTTGACGTAAAAGATGAGAAAATAATTTCACGTGCAACGATTTTTGTTGAAAGAAATAGTCAAAAAGGAATTGTTATAGGGAAAGAAGGTTCTATGATTAAGAAAATTGGAGAAGAAGCAAGATTAGAATTACAGGATATATTTGAAAGAAAAGTAAATCTTTTTTTAAACGTTAAATTGCATAAAAACTGGAGAAAAGACGAAAAATTTATTAAAAAAAGATTTTATTTAGATTGAAATTTTAATTTTTTTTAAAAGAGTTGTAAAATTATATTATAAAATAATAAAAAAATGTATTTTATTAATAATTTTGGATTATAATATTAAGATGGAAAGATGAAAAAAATAATTTTATTGTTTATTATAATAAATATTTTCACCATTAATTTAGTAATAGCTTCTAATGTTATTTCAGATGATGATTTTGTTTATATTGCTGAAGACTATATTTTCAAAAAGAAATTTTATAAATTAAAAAATATAAGTAATTCAAAGTTAAGAAAAAATTCTGATTATTATATTGCAGCGTATTACAAAGCATATTCTATGATGAAAATTGGCAGAAAAAGTGCTCTTTCATATTATTTAGAATATATCAAATCATGTCCATGGATGCCTGATAATTATAAAGAAAAATGGGTGGAAATTGCTTTAGATATTAATGAAAAAAAGAAAGTAAAAATAAAAAAAAGTTTAGCGCTATATTCAACAAATAGAAAAATTGATATCAAAAATAGTGATAATGAAATTTATACAAAATCTAAAATATTAAGTGATAATGATAATTATTATTATTTAGCAAAAAATGGGGAATTATACCTTATAAAAAAGGTTTCAAAAAAAGCAAAAAAAATAAATTATTATAAAACTAAAGACTTTCGAATATTAGATGGTTACTTAATTTTTAATGACAGTGTCAATTTGATTAATTATGATTTAAAAAAAGAAAAATATGATGTAATTCATACATTTGAAAAGGATGATATATCGTTTATAAGTACATGTTCAGCTCTTTTACAAAGTGTTTTAAAGCATCAGGAGTTTGAAAACTATTTAATTAAAAAAATAAACTATAAAACTAAAGAATTAAAGGAACTTCCGGATAATTGTATAGCTCAATCAAAAGGATATATTTATTTTGTAATGAGTTATGAAGATAAATTTGAAATTTTTAATTATATTAATGATAATATTTTAACTTTTAATGGGAAATTTATTTGCTTTGGTATCAATGAATCAGAGATATATTATTATAATGACAATTATTTATACTTTGAGGATATTAATTATAATATTAAAAAAAAGATTATTTATTTACCGGAATATAAAAATTTAATAGATTTTAAGATTATCTCATATAATAAAATTTTATTATGTTTTGATGAATATTTGTTTGAATATACAATTAGTAATAATAAAGTTTTTTTAACAAGAGGGAAACTTATTCACATTTTTAGAACCGGTTTTATGTATATAAATAATGAAGAAAAGATATGTTTTAAAAATTTATTAAAAAATTCTGTTAAAATTTTATTTGATGATATTAAAATTTTAGATGATATAGTTTTTTCTGATAAAAATTCTAGTATTTTTATGATTAAAAAAGGTGAAAGTTTATTTATAAACTATTTTAGATAATAAATAGGTTTATTGGAGTTGATTTATTGTTATGAAAAAAAATAGCAGTTATTATTATGAATTTTTAAATAATTCTATAAGTGGGGCGATGATCCAAAATACAGAAAAACTTTCAAATGGATCAATTAATATTTCATATAAATTGAAAAAAGAGTTTTTTAGAAAAACTATACATATGATGGCGGCTTTTGTGCCTTTTTTTTATTATTTTTCCCAGTATTTAGTTATGACAATTTTACTTACAATTACATTATTGTATTTTATATCAGAAGTTTTAAGGATAAAGAAAAAAATATATATACCAATAATTTCTTTAGTTACATTAATAGCTGCAAGAGAAAAAGATCGAGATCGATTTATTCTTGGGCCAATTACTTTATCCATGGGAATTTTTTTATCTCTGACATTTTTTGATTATAGAAGTGCAGTTATTTCAATATACGCATTAGCTTTTGGAGATGGAGTTGCAAGTTTATTTGGAGAAACATTAGGGGGCTGGAAAATCCCTTTAACTTTTGGAAAAACAATAAGCGGGACTTTAGGATGTTTTTTAGTATTAGTTATTGTGTTTTTATCATGTGGTCTTAATTTATATCAAGCATTGTTGATAGCAATAATTGCTTCTATTATTGAAGTGTTTCCTACTGGCGATTATGATAATTTTCTTATACCTGTAATTACCGGATTACTAGCTCAAAATATATTATTGTGAACAATATATATTGAGAATTTAATAAAGGGGCAAAAGCCCCTTTATTAAATTAAATTTTTATTTTGATCCAAAAGTAATATTTGGCAAATCTTTTAATGCTTCTGCAATTTTTTCATCCGGATATTCATAATCTTCTAATGATTTATTATTATATGCTTCATAAGCAGCCATATCAAAATGTCCGTGTCCAGAACAGTTAAATACTATAGTTTTTGATTCTCCGTTTTCTTTACATTTATTTGCTTCATTAATAGCGGTGGCTACTGCATGCGCAGATTCTGGAGCTACAATAATACTTTCGGTTTTTGCAAATAGTGTTGCTTTTTCAAAAGCTTCATTTTGATGTAAAGCTACTGGTTCAATCATATCTTTATGAACCATATAACTTAATAATGGTGAATCACCATGATATCTTAAACCTCCGGCATGAACCGGTGGAGGCACAAATCCATGTCCTAAAGTATACATAAGCGCTGGCGGAATGAGTTTACCGGTATCTCCATAATCCCATGCATATTTTCCTTTTGTTAAAGTTGGGCATGCAGTAGGTTCAGCTGCTATGAATTTTGTTTTTTTGCCATTTTCCAGATTATCTTTTAAAAATGGAATCATAGTTCCGCCAAAATTACTTCCGCCTCCAACACAACCGATTACAATATCAGCGGATTCCCCAATTTCTTCTAATGCTATCCTTGTTTCTTCCCCAACAACTGTTTGATGAAGTAAAACATGATTTAATACTGATCCTAAAGTATAATGAGTGTCATTATTTTCAATTGCTACCTGTACAGCTTCACTTATAGCCATACCTAATGATCCATTATAATTATTTTTATTTTTTAGTAATTCTTTTCCAATAGCAGTCTGATCTGAAGGGCTTGGTATAACCTTACCTCCATAAGTCTGCATCATGACCTTACGGTAAGGCTTTTGTTCATAAGATGCTCTTACCATAAATACCAGACATTCAATTCCAATATGATTACAGGCAAAGCTTAATGCTGAACCCCATTGACCTGCTCCTGTTTCTGTTGATAATTTTTTTATTCCTTCTTTTTTATTGTAATATGCTTGAGCGATAGCAGTGTTTGGTTTATGACTTCCTGATGGACTAACTCCTTCCCATTTATAAAATATTTTAGCAGGGGTTTGTAGTGCTTCTTCTAAAAATGTTGCTCTGATTAAAGGTGTTGGCCTGTAAATAGAGTATATTTTTTTTACTTCTTCTGGTATATCAATAAATTCATCCTGTGTATTAACTTCCTGATTAATACATTCTTCTGAGAACAATGCCAGTAAAGCTTCAATTGGTACAGGCTGATTTGTATTTGGATCAATTAGAGGAGTTAATGCTTCAGGTAAATTATATAAAATGTTTACCCATTTATTTGGCATTTTATTAAGAGGTAATGTGAAAATTCGATCTTTTATCATGATTTTTCTCCTTTATTTTTTTCATCACTAAGTTTTTGGTGGGAAAAAATTTGGATTCTATTAATATAATAAAAAAATTAATAAAATATTATTTAAAGGATTAGTGATGATTTATTTATAAATATAATAAAAGATTATTATTTAATATGTCAAGAAGAAAAAGTATAGAAAAATAAGGTTGTAAATTTATTTGGGTAATCTCAAAAATAAAATTTTTAATTATTAAGGTTCAGAATAAAATTTAAATAATCTTTTTAAAGCACTGTTTTTTTCGGAATTATCAATTTTCATTTTTTTTATTGCATTTTTTAAAAATAATATAGAATTATCATAAACATTTTTATTAACAGGATATGGATATCCGTCTTTTCCTCCGTGAGCAAAAGAAAATCTCACGGGATCTGTAAATGAAGGTTTTTTCCCGTATATTAGATCTGAAATTAAAGCTAAAGCTCTTATTGTTTTTGGACCAACTCCTTTTGTATAAAGAAGTTTTTCAAAATTGTCCGGTTTTTGTTCATAGGTTTTTAATAAAATTTTATATAGTCTTTTTGTATTAATGTCTTTTATATCAACATAATGATGTTTAGGTAAAGAAAGTGTCTGCATAGATGTTATTTCTTTTATTATTTTTTCAGGTTTTTCCTGAGAAATAAGCACAGAAGTTTCCTGAGCTGTTTTACTTTCTTTTGCTACCATATTTATAATAGAATTTTGTTTTAAATCACAGCATATTGCTTTATGTGGTTCTTCTATAAAACTTTTTATATCCAGGCTGTTCCAATGATATCTTCTGGCATATCTGTTTTCAGTATTCATGCCTTGCTGAATTACAGCCCATTCGCTATCTTTAGTAAATATTAGATTATGCTGATAAAGTTGAAAACCGTCTTGAATGGCGCTATTATCAACTTTTGCTACTATTTTAGAAGCATAAACAAGATTTTCTGGAGATGAAATTGAAGTCATTTCACATTTTCTTATAATTTCCTCAGGAGTTTTTCGAGAAGTACTGCCTTTCCCTCCGGTAATAAAAATTCCTAATTGTTTTTCAATATTTTTAACACCTTCTTTTAAAGCTCCGCAGACTGTTGTTGTTACTCCGCTTGAGTGCCAATCAAAACCCAGGATACAGCCAAGTGATTGAAACCAGAAAGGATCTGATATCCTTTTTAGAAATTCAATTGGCCCAAATTCTTCAATTATAATTATAGAAATTTCTCTTGCTAATTTTACCATTCTTTCGAAAAGCCATCTTGGAGCTTTACCGTAATGAAGAGGTAGATTTGTTATGCCGGATTTTTTCATAATATTTCTAAACAATAATATGATAAAATATTTAATAAATCAAATGAATAATTCATTAAAAAAACAAAAAATTTTTTATTACCTTGACATTTCATTTCCTTAAAATTAAAATTATTTTTAGAAGATAAAATATAAAACAAAAATTATAAAACACTTTTTTTACATGAGAATAAGGAAATAAAATTATGAAATTAACATTAATATCAAGGATTGTATTACTCACTATTTTTGTTTTTGTAGGAATGGTTGTTTTGTTAAGTATGATATTTGGCACTGTTTCTATTTCCAGTAAGGAGATAAATTTTACAAATATTAAAGGATTGTTTTTTATTTCGGTTATAGTGATTTTTATGTCTTTTGCAATTTTACTTATTTTACTTACTGTGTTTTTGAGGAACAACTATTTAAAAAAATTAAAATTTATTTCTGATAGCTTTGTTAATTTTAAACATGGAGATTGGGAATCTGCAAAAATAGAAGTAAAGAGTGATGATGAACTTGGCGAGATTTCAAAAAATTTTAATGATATGATGATTTATATTAATAATGCATTCAGTAATATAAAAGATATTCTTGAAACATCAAAAGATAAAAGTAATAATTTTGCATCAACCTTAGAAGAGATAACCGCAGCATTTAATCAAATCAGGATAAATTCTGAAAACATAAAGGATAAAGCAGTTTTATTAAACCAGAATATTAATACATCAAGCAAATCTTCAAGTGATATAAAATCATTTATTCAAAGTGTGGTTGATCTGGTTTCCTCTCAATCTTCAGCTATTAATGAATCATCTGCTGCTATTGAGCAAATGTCTTCTTCTATCCAAAATATTGTAAGTATTACTGATGATAAATTGAATATGACTACAGAACTTAAGGAACTTGCTCTTTCAGGAGAAGGAGAAATGAAGAGCACTATAGAAAATATTAACAAAGTAACAAATTCTGCTAATGTAATAATAAATATGATAAAGGTTATTAATGAAATTGCTGCTCAGACAAATTTATTGGCAATGAATGCTGCTATTGAAGCTGCTCATGCTGGAGAATATGGAATGGGATTTTCAGTTGTTGCTGATGAGATAAGACTTTTAGCAGAATCAACTTCAAAGAATTCTAAAGAAATTTCAAACTCATTAAAAGAAATTACTAATTATATTCATCAATCTGAAGAAGCGACAAATAGAACCGGTGAATCTTTAAATAAAATTGTTGAAGGGATAAAGAAAGTTTCTGACAGTATGGTTGAAATGAAAAATGCAATGGCCGAATTATCTGTTGGAGGTAATCAAATAATGAAAAGTTTAGAGTTTATTGTTAAAACTACTACAGATGTAAAAAGCTCTTCAACAGAAACAAATGATAAAATAAGAGAAATCACAGAAATTTTTTCTAGTATTGGAAACATCTCTAATGACACAAAAAATGGGATGGTTGAAATTGAAGCAGGGATGAATGAATTATTTAAAGGGATGGGTGAAATTACTAAAGTTGGCGTTGAAAATGCTGATAATTTGTTGAAGCTGGAAAAAATTGTAGAAAATTATAAATCTATGAATATTAACAGTTAAATAAGAATTAATTAAAAATTGACCGTTATTAAATATTATAATATTATTAAAAAATGATGTGTTATTTATATTTAAAATCTCTTTTATCTCTTTTATCTTTTTTATAAATATATGCTATTATAATCATCTAATGCTTTTATGAGATTTTTTCTATGTAAATACGTCAATATAAATATATATAAAAGAAAAGATTTTTAGGGAAGACAGACGTCTCGCCTGTCTATTTACGGCAACTGAGATTGTTTTTGTACATGGAAATAAAAAAAAGTTTTTTCAACTTATGGAACTTAGAAAGTGTGACAGGTTAGACTAAATTATTATTCAAAAATAAAGTAATTATAAGGGATAAGGATGAATAAGAAATATATAATTAATGGAGGATATCCATTAAAAGGAAAGATTAAAGCAAATGGTAATAAAAATGCAGCTCTTCCTATTATTGCTGCATCATTACTTACAGATGAAGAAGTAATAATACGAAATGTTCCAAACATAGAAGATATAAAAATAATGCTTGATATCTTAAAACAGGTAGGAGCAAAAGTAAAGGCTGAAGGTAAAAATACTTATAGTATTAAAGGAAATATTAATAATACTATAATTACTACTGAATTAGGTAAAAAAATTCGTACTTCTATTTTGTTTGCCGGTCCATTATTAGCAAGATGCGGAGAAGTTCATCTTCCTCCTCCAGGAGGCGATGTAATTGGAAGAAGACGTTTGGATACTCATTTTTTAGCTTTAACTGAATTAGGAGCCAGGGTAGAAGAAGTAGACACAAATTATACTTTAAATGCAAATAAATTAGCTGGAAAAGATATTTTTCTTGATGAATGTTCTGTTACTGCTACAGAAAATGCAATTATGGCAGCTGTTTTGGCAGAAGGCAGAACAGTAATGTCTAATGCCGCAAGTGAACCTCATGTACAGGATTTGTGTAATTTTTTAAATTCTATGGGAGCGAAAATTTCCGGTATAAGCTCAAATATTTTAGTTATTGAAGGTGTAAAGAAACTGCATGGGACTGATTACACAATTGGTACTGATTATATGGAAGTCGGATCTTTTATTGGACTTGCTGCAGTTACTAGAGGAGAGATAGAAATAGTAGATGCACAGCCGGAAAATATGAGAATGTCAAGAATGATATTCGGGAAACTGGGGATTAGATGGGAAACAGACGGTAAATCAATATTTGTTCCATCAGTTCAGGAATTAAAAGTAATACCGGATAATGGAGGAATGATTCCTAAAATTGATGATGCACCATGGCCTGGATTTCCTCCTGATTTAATAAGTATTATTGTTGTAACAGCAACACAAGTAGAAGGAACGGTTTTGATTTTTGAGAAAATGTTTGAATCAAGAATGTTTTTTGTAGATAAATTAGTTTCAATGGGTGCTAAAATAATTTTATGTGATCCTCATAGGGCAGTAGTAGCAGGTCCTTCAAGACTTAGAGGTTTAGAATTAACCAGTCCGGATATTAGAGCAGGGATGGCTTTAGTGTTGGCTGCTTTATGTGCTGAAGGTAAGAGTGAAATTCAGAATGTTATTCAAATTGAAAGAGGTTATGAAAATTTAGTTGAAAGACTAAAAAAGTTAGGAGCACAGATTGAAGAAGTTAAGCTTTAAATTTTTATTAAACATTTTTTTGATTTTTTTAGTAATTAGCTGTAGTAAAAAAGAAGGAATTGATTTGCTCGGAAAATATAAAAATCCGAGATTAGAACTTGCAGGTAATGCAAATATTTGTACAAATAGTGAATTATATCAAAATAATTTAATAAATTTAAAAAATAATTATCCATTTTATATTATTAGATTAAAAGCACCTCTTTATTTAAAAAAACCAGGGAATTATATAAATATCCCAGCGAAGTATATTTTATTAGAATTTGGAGATGTTTTATTTCCGGTTAAAGAAAAAAATCCAGTAAAAGATTTTTTTTACGTTAAAACAATTGATAATAAATATGGCTGGATACAAAATAATTGTGGTATTTCAATAAATTATGATGTTGATCCAGATTTATATTTTTTTGGAAAATATTTTTATCTTAAACGCTATATTGAATCAAAAGGGGCTATTGAAGATTTTAATAGAATAATTTTAGCAAAAAATGTTGTACCAATGCTATTAGGAAACTTTAAAACAAATAATTGGTTTTATCCAATAGATTACTATCTCGCGCTTGATATATCAAAATTATGTGTTAATATATCAAAAGATGAAAAAATTTATTTTTATGCTGCTTTATCTGTATCTTATAGAGATATTGATGAAATTATAATAACATATAATTTATTAGCAGATAGTTATCAAAAATTAAAATTTTATGATAAAGCCGAAGAAATTCATAAAAAAATTATTAGAAGATATATGTGGAAAGAATCATATAATAGTGAGATTGGTGGATTAACATCTGTAATTAAATTAGAACAGATATATTTAGAGCAAATGAAAGATGAAGAAATCGGATCTTTAAAATATAATTATTTTAAGAAAATGATTATTGAAAATATTTTAATTGTTGCAAATGAGCAAAAGTATTATATCTGGCCGGCAAAAGATAAAAAATGGAAAGGACTTTCTTTTGCGGAATGGCTGCTTGATATATTGAGAAAGTCTATCAGCAGGGAAGAATTTTATATTTTTTGCAAACAACTTTTAAGTAGATCAACTTCTGATGGTTTTAAAGATATGACAGAGTTTTATGTTGCTATTGAGATGTATAAAGAAGGTAAAAAGGAAGAAGCACTGCAAATTATAAATAATTATAAACCAAAAAATAATTTTAAAGTACATCTCAGGATGGATGATTGGCTAAGTTCTAATAAAATAATTCCGGATTCTATTATTTATCAATATATATTTTGACAATATAATATATTTTTACTATTATCCAAAAATAATTTATTTTCATTGATAATAAGGGCTCTATTTTTTATGGGAAAAGATAAATTTGATGAATTTACAGCTCATTTTTTTGAATATGCTGAAAAAATGATAAAAAATTCAAAAATGCATGAAGATACTTTAATTACACCGGAAAATATATATCAACCTGCTCATAAAGTAAATCGTGATTTATTATTTGAGAGTGTAATCATCTCTCATTTAAAGGGAAGTACTATTTTAGGCTCCGAAAATATTATTAAATTATATGAATTGGCAAAAAAAGGGAAATCATGTTTAATCTTATCTGAACATGTTTCAAATATGGATGTACCAAGTATGTTTGCCAGATTTTATGATTATCCTGATGAGAAATTAAAGGAAATATTTGAGAAAATAATATTTATTGCAGGCGTTAAATTAAATGAAAATCCAATGGTAAAAATGTTTACTGAAATGTTTACCAGAATCGTGATATTTCCAATTAGAGGTTTATCAGAAATGCAGAATAAAGAGGAATATAAAGAAGAAGTAGAATTAGCAAAGAAAATTAATGTTAGGTCAACCAGAAAGATTAAAGAATTAAGAACTCAGGGAAATATATTTTTATTGTATCCTGCAGGAACCAGATATAGACCTTGGAAACCAGAAACAAAAAAGGCAGTTAAAGAGACAGCAAGTTATTTAAGCTCTTTTGATTATTTTTGCTGTTCATCGATTAATGGGAATAATATGATTCCTATGGAACATGAGGATATGACTAACGAAGTATATAGAAAAGATGTTATAGTTTTTAGTTTTGGAGAAATAAAAGAATCAAGAGAATATATACAAAACATATATAAAGACTTAGAGAGAAAAGGTATTACTGATAAAATAAGAATGAAAGAAATAGTAGGCGATAAAATTATGGAAGAGATAGATATTTTGCATAATACAGCTGAAAAATATAGAGTAAAATTTTTAAAAAAATAAAAAATAAGTTAAAATTTAATTAATTTAAAGAGGAGAGATATGAGTTCTTGTAATGTATTTGGTATAGGTAATGCTCTGATGGATATTCAATCTTTTGTGCCGGAAAAATTTTTAAAAAAATTATTAATTCCAAAAGGAATTATGCATATTGTCGAGGAAAATACTTCTAAAAAAATTTTAAATGAAATCGTTTCTTATAAAACAATTTCTCTTCCTGGAGGGAGTTGTGCAAATACAATGAGTACTCTTGCATGCCTTGGAGGAAAACCGTCATATACTGGTATTGTAGGTGATGATTTTTATGGAAGATTATATGAATCAAAACTTATTTCAAGAGGAGTTAAATCTTTAATTTGTTTTAAAGATATTGGGCTTACCGGAAGTTCTATTATTCTTACTACAGAAGATGCAGAAAGAACAATGAATACTCATTTAGGTGTTTGCAGAGAATTGTCAAAAGATGATATTGATTTTGAAGCATTATCTAATTCAAAATTATTATATACAACAGGTTATCAATGGGATACAAGAAGCCAGAAAGAAACAATAGAATTTGTTATGAAGAGTGCAAAAGATCAGGGAAAAATTATTGGTTTTGATATAGCAGATCCATTTTGCATTGAAAGAAATGTTAAAGATTTTAATAGAATTATTTCTGATTATGTTGGTATTCTTTTTGGGAATATAGAAGAGGCAAAAATATTAACAGGGAAAAGTGATCCTGTTGAGGCTGGTAAACAAATTAGGAAAATGGGTGTAGATATTGTTATTGTAAAAGTGGGAAGTAAAGGAAGTTATGTTTTTTATGAAGATGTTGTAGAAAAAATAGATATATATACACCGGAAAAAGTATTAGATTCTACCGGATGCGGTGATGTATACTCCGGAGGATTTTTATATGGATATTGTGAAAAGTATCCTTTAGAAAAATGCGGGAAAATTGCAAGCTATGTAGCATCTGAGATAATAAGTGTTCCTGGAGTACAATTAGAATCTTTAGACTTTAATAAGATTAAGGATTTTATTAATAATGAGATAGTTTAATTAA
>CAZYID010000073.1:0-4026 GCA_964646595.1 uncultured Spirochaetales bacterium
AATGGGCAATCGAGAAATTAAAAGCAAAAGAACTGTAAAATTAAGAATTTAATTTAATTTTCTTATTTCAGCATAATTAAGATGTTTTATTTGTCTATGATTATTTACAGGAATATTTTTAAATCCGGTAATTAAAATTTGCAAAGGATCACCGTGAGATATTAAAATTATTTTTTTGTTGGAATATTGTTGTTCTATTTCGCGTATTAAGGATACCAGTCTTTCCAGGACTTCTTGAGAGCTTTCAACATTTTTTTTATTATCATTTAATTGATCATCATCCCAAATTTTCTGATAATTTTTGTTTGATGTGTTTTCATAAATTCCAAAAAAACGTTCTTTTAATTTATCGGAAATATGAATTTTATCACATTTTAATAAATCCTGAACTATTTGTGCGCTTTCTTTTGTCCGAAAAAAAGGAGATGCAAAAATAATTGTTTCATGGGTTAGTTCAGAGATATTTTTAATAGTTTTTATTATCTGGTTTTTCCCTGTTTCTGTTAAACCATATTTTTTTTTGTCATTTGCAGGATCACTGATAATTATCCCAAGTTGATTTACTTTACTATGACCATGCCTTAAAATATAGTACTGATTTTTTAAATTTTTTAAAATATTTTTTATTTTTTTCTCCTATTATTTTTCTTTAAAATAGATAAGAAAAATAATATAATAAAGCATAAAAATCAAGCTCTTAGCCCGTATTTCTAACAAACTTTGAGCCGAAACGAAGTAGATTTTGTTTAGAAAAGGATTTACGACTAAGTGAGGAGCGGAGTATAATTACATTATGTGAGCACCGAACGCAGGAGCAAATATTTTTCTAGACTAAAGATACAAGTTGCAGACCAAAGGCTTGTGAGAAATACGGGCAAGTAATGAGGTTGAAGTGAGTAATCCAAACATAGAAGATAATTTTTGATATATCAGTATAGAATCCCTAAAAAGGATCTCCCTTTACATAATAATGATTTTGTGACAAAAAAAGAGGCTGTCTTTTGGACAGCCCCATACAAAAAAATATTGTTTTATTTCTATTCAGTTTTAATTTGAATTGTATATTCTTCAATTTTATTTTTAAATAGTTCAATCTTTATATAATATTTCTTGCCTTCTTCGCATATAAATCTTATTGGTTTACCAATATATCCAAAAGCAATATAATCTTTTGTGTTTCCTTCTTCATACAAAAACATAGTTAATAAATTTTTTTCTATTGATTTGCATTCTATTAGATATTCTTTATCTGAATTAGCAATAAAATATAAATTATCTTTATCCCAATAATCATGAAATGTATGCAATTGCGGAGAATTATTTACAGTAATTTCTTGTGCACCTTCAAAATCATAATCATAACCATACTCATATTGATCCTGTCCTTTAAATTCTTTTATAGAAATATTATAACTACAATTGCTAATATTACTTTTTTTTGATAAATAGACTTTAATATAACAAGTAGTATCATAATCACTGAAAAACATACTTTCTTGATTTTCATAAAAGTATATTTCCTGATGATACTCATTATTTTCTAAATAATTAAAAATAAGTTCAATTTCTTGAATATAATTATTACCATATTTATCTTTTTTTGAATCTAATGATAAAACATAATTTTGATTTTTTTTTGCTTCAAAACAAATAAAATCCACATCTTTTTTACTATGTATATTCCGTACCTGTTGTGTATCAGTAATTTCAATATTTTTTGCTGTTTCTGGTGTGTTATCTGACTCGTATTGATCAGGATTAATTGACAAATTATTATAATAATTATCAAGCAGTTCTACATAATCGATCCATTTATTATTACTAAATGTTAATTTGTCTCTATAAATTGTTGATGAATAATTTTCTTTTTGATAAATATTATGAAATATATACATTCCGCAAAGTGTTGGATATCCAAAATCTTTCCTGTATTCTACACATGCATTTAGTTCATTTAGAACATTTTGAGCATTATTTTTAATATCATAATTGATATCATTTGAGTTAATAACATTCTCAAAATAACTACCAATATCAATACAAAATTCCTCTCCAGGATAAAAAGAATCTGAAGCAATATCATTAAAGATAGAATATACTGATTGTTCTTTAATAAATTGTACTGTATTTATTGCATAATTATCTATAGATTTATATAAATCATCAATTTTATTTAGATTTATCAAAGCTAGGATAAAATCTCTTTGTGCTTTTGTAGTTGTAAAACAGTCATAGGCAGAGTCAGTAAATGATATACCTAAATTTTTTGCTGTTGTTTCGGATTGATTTACAATTACTTCCAATGCTTCATAACTACCATGATCTTCTATAGGAAGATCTGGTTCTGAAAACAACAGGTAATTAGCATTATTTTTTATCTCATATGCAAGTTCAATACCTCCCATAGAACATGACTTCATATAGTATAAATCTATTTTTTTACCTATTTTACTTTTTAAATAACCAGTATATTTTTCAATGTCTTTATATGTTAATGTATCATCCCGTCTTATGTCAAATGCTAAATCATCTTTAAATCCACCACCATGAGCATGAGTCATATATAAATAATTATCCGATGGATAATTTAATACAGCCCAGTCAATAAAATCCATTACTTCTTTTGGATCTCCGGAGTTAATCTCGCCTTTTTTTACTACAATATCACCTTTAATATCATCAGCTCCTGTAATAAAATAATATCCATCCTCATAATCAGGTATAGGGCCGTAGTAATCTACCATTAGTACAATTTTGATCCTATTATTGTAATCCATTCTCTCAATTGACTCAATTGTTTTAAAATAATTTGCCCATCTACTATCTGTCATAAAATCAGTAGATAAATGAACTAAAACAGTCCATGTTCCATCAATAATAGTACTGTTTTCTGAATTACTTTCATCCGTTTCTTGTGTAAATGTTATCTGCCCTAAAGCAGTAAGTAATATTATAATTATTATAAATATTTTTATCTTTTTTTTCATTTTTTTCTCCTCCAAAATTTTTTTATTGTATAGATTATTTTAATTCTATTGTATATTCTCCAACCATATTAACACCACTTCCATATGTTGGTTTTACTACAATATAATATTTTTTATCTTTTATACATTTAATAGTAATAGGTCTTAATGAACATCCCCAGTCAATTTCATTCATTAAATCATCCTCACAAAATAGAGAAATATCTATAAAATCATTGTTGTTTTCAGAAGTACAATTTATTGTTATTTCTCCATCATTATTATTTATAAAATAAAAACAATCATTATCTTCTGAAAAATGGATTGAATGTTTTTGTGATTCTCCAACATTAATGAGTTTTGCTTTTGATATCTCATTATCATCTTCATAGGTATCGGGTCCTAAAAACTCATCTACTTTAACTAAATAGTCTAAAGAATAAGTGTTTTCCAATCTCATATCATCTAGTTCAAATTTGATATAAAATTTCCCATCTTTATCGGTTTTTAAAATTAATGGATTATCATATAAATAAATTTCTTCAATTTCTCCGGTTAGAGAATCTTTGAAATATACATTCTTTTTAATCTCACTGTAATCATATTTTCCTGAATACCTTTCTATCTTTCCTAAAAAACTTTCTACACTTTTTATATAATAATATTGACCGACAACAGGTTGAAAATAAACATAATCAACATCAGATAGATTGTGCAGATTATGGTTTTGAGCGATATCATTTATATGTATAAGTTTCGCATTCTCTATATCATTATCTGATTCATATTCATCAGGTTCTAGCTCTTCTCCAGCTATATACATATTATTAATTAACTCAAAATATTCTGTCCAGCTGTTTTCTGAAAAGTTATATTGATCTCTATAAACTGATATAGGATAAATTGGTCTTTTGCTTGCAGTATGAAAAATATCAATTCCTGACATATTATAGTATCCAAATGATTTTTTATATAAAATTATGTTTTTATTATCAATTATAATGTTTATGAAGCCAACCCGTGGCATTTCTTCGCACAGGTTGACAACGCGGGTACAAAA
>CAZYID010000073.1:4036-14917 GCA_964646595.1 uncultured Spirochaetales bacterium
ATTATGTTTTTATTATCAATTATATCCAGAATTTTATCTTTAACAGTACTGCTAATATCATTATGATTTATAATATCATTAAAGTATAATCCAATATCGAGATCACCAACATCAAAGAACAGATTATCAAAAGCAATTTTGTCATATATTTTATAATTATATTTTTCTTCTACATCTTCAATTACAGCTTTTGCATACTCATCAATTGAGTTATACAAAAAATCTATTTTGGATAGATCTAATAATGACATTGTAAAGGATATAATCCAGTCTTTATCTAAATAGTATTTCTCTGCATAATCGCAAAACGATATTCCTAATTCTTTGTTTGTTGTATTATTGTTATTTATTATAATTGAAAGCGCGTCATATGAAAAAGAATTATTATTATAGCTTTGTGGCGCAGTTTCTTCATAAAGCAAAAGTTCAATATTATCTTTTATTTCATACATCAACTCCATTCCACCTTTTAATTTTGCATAAATAAAAAATAAATCAATTTTCTTGCCTATTTTATCCTTAAAAAAATTTGTAATTTGGGCGATCTCTTTATGCGTGAGTCCATCTTTAAATCTATAATCTAGGTTTAGACCAATACTTCTTTTTCCATTTTCTTCTATGTATAATTTTCTACTATTAATGCTATAAATAGAATAAAAATATTTTTCTGCCCTAAAATTTAATACAGCCCAATCTATAAATTTTTTAATCTCTTCCGGATCTCCGGAGTTTATTTCATCTTTACTTACAATAAGATCATCTTTAAAATCTCCTCCGGTTACATAATAATAGCCGTCCTGATATTCTGATTCTCCATTTTTTGTATCAAGCAATACTACTATGTTTATTTTATTATATATATCTGCAGTTTCAATTTCTTTTAAAGAATCAATAACCTTATAAATTTTATCTCCTTCACTTTTAAAAAAATATCCATTGTCAAAACTGATATGTAGTAATACAGTCCATGTATCCTTTTGTGCAGGAAATAAATGTATTTTTCCAACATAATATTGCGCTGTTAGCATTGCATCAACAATATCAATACTTCCATTACCATCAACATCAGCTGTTTTTTTTTGTTCTTCAGTTAGTTCAATATTTCCAACATAGTATTGCGCTGTTAACATTGCATCATTATTATCAACAACTCCATTTTGATCTACATCTCCCAATATTTTTATATTTTTATTGGGGACAGAGCTTAAATTAAAATTAATAAATGTTGTTGATAGTATTACAACAGCAATAATTAGTAAATTAAATCTTTTTTTAATCATAAAAACTCCTATTTTTTTATAAAAATTTATCATATTAAATTATGAATTTACTCAAAACATAAATAATATGAATACATTATTTAATCGCTTAAAGAGTAAAAAAACATTCGATATAAGTAGATTTTTTTTAAATAAGTTTTATTCAGTAGATTTTATCAAATGTATCTCTTCACTTTTTATTTCTAAATAGAGATGCAGTAGCGGTTGGATTTTTATTTACTTTTATAATTTTTTAATATTTTAAATCAACAAGCTTAATTTTGTATAAATATCCGTCATTCAATAATATATAAACCATATATTCAAACAAAAAATACTTCAATAATTTTTCTTTAAAATTGACAAGAAAAATAATATAATAAAGCATAAAAATCAAGCTCTTAGCCCGTATTTCTTACAAACTTTGAGCCGAAACGCAGTAGATTTTGTTTAGAAAAGGATTTACGACTAAGTGAGGAGCGGAGCATAATTACATTATGTGAGCACCGAACGCAGGAGCAAATATTTTTCTAGACTAAAGATACAAGTTGCAGACCAAAGGCTTGTGAGAAATACGGGCAAGTAATGAGGTTGAAGTGAGTGACCCAAATATAGAAAAAAATTTTATTACAGAAATTAAAGGAAAAGAGTCAATGAATGAAAAAATGAAATTAATAATACTTATAATAACTTTTTTTGTTTTTTTAATTATTTTTGTACTATTATATCCATATGTTTTATTATTTATGAATTTAAAGGATGATAAAATTGAAATTTTTTTATCATTTTTTCATGTTGTTTTTCCGGTTATATCTGCTTTTGCCGGATTAATAATTGGGTATTTTTTGGGACAAAAGAGGAGTGAGTAAATTAAGGGATATACCTTTATTTTTCAAAGTCTTTAAATACTGAGTCAAGCATCATAATATGATCTGCTAAAAGTGCAGTTGCGATTTCTTTGTCGTTTAATTTATACAGTAGTGTAACCAGATCTTTAAGAGATTCTCTTAATGCCTGATCTGCTTGAATTATTCCTTCCACCATGGGATTATTAGAATTTTTTGGATCTTTAACTCTTTTAATTTGGTTAATTACTTTTTCATGAATATTTGTTACTTCACTTCTGTCAAAAAGAGGTACATTGTTAGTTTTGTCTTGATTTACTCTTTTAAAAAAGTCATTCATTTCACTCATAGAAATATATTACTTTTTTAATAGAAAAAAGTAAAGTTTAAATACTATTATTTTTTATAAATTCAATTGATTTTTCAAGTATTATATTTTGGTCATAATCAAGCGTAGCAACATGATATGAATTATTAAGCCAGACTAATTCTTTATTTTTTGATGAAATTTTTTTAAATGTATATTTTGTGCTTTTAACCGGGACAACATGATCTATTTTTGATTTAAATAATAAAGCAGGACAATTTACTTTATATAAATTTTTTTTAACATATTTTTGCAGTTTTAATAATTGATAAACTCCATTTATTGGATTTTTATTATAAGATTTTTCTTTAACTCCGGGTTTTTTTATATCTTCTCCGATTGATTTTGATGATTTTATAAAAAAACGGAGAAACGGTACGAAAAACAATTTTGGATCATTCAAAATTAATCCGTCATTAATAAGAATTATCCCTTTTATTTTAGAATGATGTGCGGCTAAATGCAAGGCTATTACTGCTCCCATTGAAAGCCCAAAAACAAAAATTTTATCTGCATGTTTGCTTAACTCCAGGAGAGAAAACTCAGCTGTATTAATCCAGCCTCTAAATTTAACTTTATTTAAATCCTGCCATTTTGTACCATGTCCGGGTAACAAAGGCATTTCAATATTAAAATTTTGTTTTATAAAATAATCAGCAATTGGTCTAAGACTATATGGATTGCCGGTAAAACCATGAATAAGCAGTATTCCGGTTTTAGAATCACATTTATATGATAGAGGTTCTGCGCCTTTTACAATCATTTACTTGTCCTTATTTATTGATTGTTAAATTTTATTCTTCTCCCATAAAAACAAGCATATCATCTAAAGGATCTTTCCCTTGTCTTGGATCTAAAATCCTTTCTTCCGGTTTTGCTAATGGATACCCGAGTTGAAAAAAAGTAGCAGGAATATATACTTCTCCTCTTTTTAATGCAATTAATAATTGTTCTCTTATAGCTTGATTTTGTTCTTTAGCTCTCATTGCTTCAAGGCCATATTTAAGACCATTATATAAAAGTTCTATTTTTTGAATCTCTTTTTTTATTATTTTGATTTTTTCTTTTTGGAGGTCTTTTTCTTTATTCAGTACATTTTTTAATGAAGTTAACTGTTTTTTTAGATCATTGATAAACAATTCTGTTAATTCATCTTTTGCAAGGTCTAAGGGTCCGGTTTTAATAATTCCAGATAAACCAAAGCCCCTTGTACTTAAACTAAGATAATCCGAATAAAAACCAGCGTCAATATATTCTTCCCCTACATCCGGTAAAGTAATTCCATATTTATTTAATGTCTCTGTCATTAATGATGTATAATGCCATTTTCTGAATATAACAATAAGATAAGGATGGGTGTTTTTAAATTTTAAGAAAAATTTTCCCATACCAACAGAAAAAACTTTATCATTAATTAAAAGGTGTTTAATTTTAAATTCTTCCCCTTTTTGATTAGGACCTTTTTTTAAATAGTATTTCCCGTTTTCACATACTATTTTATTTCTTTCAAATAACTTTACAGTTGTTTGCGGCAATTCGTTTAAGGGTGCAGGCATTTCTTCAAAATGGTATTCAGAAAAAGTTTTATCATCCATATTTATTAAATCTTTAAGAGAAATATCCGGTAAGAAATCAGGATTTTCTTTCTTTTTATTAATAATATAATTTTTAATATTTATATTAGGTACTATTCTATTATTTAAAGCTTTATGCATAATTTCACCGATTTTATTCATTGTCGGATTTTCTTTTCTATAAATCATGATTTTTGTTGGTTGTTCATTTGTTGCATTTGGTGCAAATTGAGCATGAGCTAAAATTTTAAGTAATAATTCTAAGTCAACATCTTTTTCCGGATCAGCAACTCTTTCTGATCTTCGTTGAAGTAATCCTTCCAGTAAACCGTCATTTACTTCAAACACTCTGTCTGAAATTCCATTTTCATCAATCTGCCATATATCGCCGGATTTTATTCCTGAAAGACGCGAACCGTCAATATCAACGGTTTTTTTGCTCTTTTTAGCTTTTTGTTTAGCCTTTTCAATATTCTTTTTTAAATCATCCATTGATCGTCTTGCTAATTCCCTGGTTTCTGATGGAATCGGACTTATATATGGTCGTTCTTTTTCATTAATGTTGCTGAAAAAATTTATTTTTTCTAATGTATTTAATAATTTTATTGTTTTATCATTATTTTGAGACATTTTTTTCCCTTGCTATTTATTATAATTTGAATATATAAGTGTTAAGGAAAAATGCAAGTTTTTTTACTTTTTTTTTTCTTTACATATTAAAGATTTTTACTTATATTTTTTTCAATTTTCTTTTGAATATTTTTAAAAAGTATGATTATGAAAATATTTTTTTTATTAATAAAAAACAGCTATTTTTAATGAGAAAAATTTTAAAAAAAAATTCGAAGGGAATTTGATTTATAAGCGATTATTAAGTAACAAACAAAGAAATTTAGGAGAAAAAAATGAAAAAAACAATTATTTGTATTTTAATGATTTTATTTACTTTTACTTTATTAAACAGTTATGAACTTGACATAATTAAAGGAGAGGATAATATTGAAAAAGTCATAAAATCAAAACCAATATCAGTTATATTAACCATGAATAATACTATGCATATAAAAGAAACTTATGATAATTGGTTAAAGCAATACAATGCAAAGCAGCGAGAAGAGGGTAAAAAAGAGTTAAATAAAGAAGAAATGATAAAAGGAATGAGAAAAAAAATAGCACAGGGATTAAAAAGTGATGGAATGAGATGGAAATTAAAATTAATAGAGAATAAAGATGAAGCAAAAGATGGTTATATACTTCATATTAATATTGATCAAATTCGTCCTATACCTATGGCAACATATACTGGTAAATATTCTATAACAGCATATAAAGTTGGCAGTGATGAAGAATTATTTAAGGTAAAAATTAATGATCGATTATTTACTAAAGTAGGTTTTGGAGTTACTATTATTGGGCTTCCGGGAGACTCTTTAAAAGATTTCGCATTACTTTTAATTCAATCATTACCAAGATTTTTAAGAAGAGGTAAAAAAAGTGAAGATTAATTATTAAAAGGAAATTAAAATGAAAAAAAATTTACTTATTATTCTGTATTTTATTTTAACAATTTCAATTATTAAAGCAGTTGATATTACTTTTATTAAAGGGACAAGAGAAGACGCAAAGGTATTAAAAGAAGAAAAAAAAGTCAGTATTGTTTTAGATTATGAGAAAACACTGCTCTATGAAACAAATATGTACGAATGGTATGAAAATCAAAACAAAAAGGCAGGAGCAGAAATATACGATATGAATTGGATGATTAATTCTATGTTAAAAGCATTTAACGAAGGCATAAAAAAAGCAAAAAAATGGGATTTAAAATTATATAAAAATAAATCTGATATTAAGAAAGGTTATATTATATATATTGTTATTGATAAGATGGTTGTTGTCCCAGCACTTGGATATAATTCACAATCCACAATTAATTGTTTTAAAGCAGGTAGTGACGATTTATTGTTTAAAGCAGAATTAAAGTGCAATGATATAGGTGCTGGAGATACAGAAAGAGCACTTAAATTGACTGGTGAATTAACGTCTGACAGGCTAGTTAAATTTTTAAAAACTTTATAAATTCTTTGATAAATAATAAATCAAATTTTTACCCGGTTTTTTTTATTTATTAAAGCCGGGTTTTTTTATAGTAATTAAAATTTTATTAGGATTTAAATATGTTAAAAAAAAAATATTTTTTAGGTTTAATTTTTTTTCTGTCAATTACCATAATTTGTAGCCAAGGGAAAACTATTATTAAAAGAAGAATAGCAATTATAAATGCAGTAAATTCATCCGGCAGTGAAGAATATGAATATCTTTCCAGAATAATTAGAGATACAATAAAAGTAAATATGTTAATAGATAAAAAATTTAGTTTAATAAATTTTTCAAATATTGATATAAAACTGGATCAATTAAAAATCAAAAAAGAAGATTATTTTAGTCAGATTAAATTAAAAGAAATTGCTTTAAGTTTAGGCTCTGATATAATTATTTATTCTGAATATGACATGCAACAAAAAAATAAGCTTACACTTTCATATCATGTTTTTGATTTGCTTTTAGATGACATTCCAATAAAAGAGACAGCTAAAATTAATGCAGGTGTTGAGGTTTTTAAGGGAGTAGACAAAATTTGTAATGAGATATCAAAAATAATTAACAAAAAATATGATAAAATTAATAAGGATGAGTATGAAAATATAATAATAAAAAAATATGGAAAAGATAAATTAATCGCATTTAATGAAGGATTAGGGAAAAATATAAAACAAAACATTAAAATGGTTTTTATTAATGGCGGTAAATTTATTATGGGAAATAAAGAAGAATATAATTTAAGAGAAATTGATGAAAATATTATTACAGTGGATGATTTTTGGATAAGTAATTATGAAGTTACACAAATGGAATGGCAAGAAATAACGGGGAATAATCCGTCAAGACATAAGGGAGAATTATTGCCTGTAGATAATGTTAACTGGTATGATGTAATAGAATTTTGTAATAAGAAAAGTATAAAAGAAGGATTATCTCCTTGTTATATAATTGATAAAAAAAACATTGATGATAATAATCTTAATTATAGAGATGAAAAAAGATGGAAAGTGACTTGTAATTTTACAAAAAATGGATATCGATTACCAACAGAAGCCGAATGGGAATATGCAGCAAAAGGAGGCAAAAAGTCAATGGGATATGAATATAGCGGAAGTAATGATTTGGATGAAGTTGCCTGGTTTTATGAAAATTCTGATAAAGAATCCCATGCTGTTGGGCAGAAAATGCCGAATGAATTAGAACTTTATGATATGAGCGGTAATGTATATGAATGGTGTTGGGATTGGTATGGATTTTATGATGAACAACGTAATAAAGATAACCCAAAAGGATCAACTCAGGGTAAGTACAGAGTGATGCGGGGAGGCTGTATGAATAATAAAGAGTCTGAATGCCGATCATTTGATAGAACTTTAAAACCTCCTTATGATAATTTAAGTAAATATGGATTTAGGATTGTTAAAAACGCTGAATGATCATATAAATTTTTCATTGATCATTATTTTCAACAAAACTAACAAAGAAAACAATCGGCAGCAATAAAAATCCTAATATGCTTAATAAGAATATTTTTGAAATACAAACACAATTTAATAATATACTTTTCATCATTTCTCCAAATAACATTTTTTATATTAAACAATTATCGTGCCATTTTTTTATCAATTTTTTTTATTTTATAATATAGAAGAATATCGAAATATTTAACCTTTAGGATTTTTAAATTATGGAGAGTAATCCATATATATGGAACAAAGTCTATAGAATATTGTTTCCCGGCTGATTGAAGAGGGTTATAAAAATAAATTTATTTATATGTTTATAATATTATTATATCTTGATATATATTTAGAACTTTTATATATTTAATTTATAAACATATAGGATTTAAACAAATGTCTGATAACATGCAATTTCTTGAAGCGAATAAATATTTAATAAGATATTATTATATTTATAAGCATAAAAGTTTTCATAGAGCAGCAGAGAATTTTTATGTTGCAGGAACAGACAGAAACATGAAGTATGCTGTAACTCAGCTGGAAAATTTTTATCAAGTTCAATTGATCAGGGTAATTGGAAATAAGTTAGAATTTACTGATTTTGGACATTTACTTGGGGAACAGGCAGAACAGGTTTATAATTTAAACTTAAAAATAAATTCTATATTAAATAAAATGAATTTAAAAGAAATTAATTTTTCAACATCTAATGATATTTATAAATATTATGTTAAACCGATATTTGATGTTTTTCAAAAAGATAATCCGGATGCTAAAATTACATTAGTGAAAACAAATCAATATGATGGAACTCAAAAGTTATTAAATAGAGAAATAGATTTTATTGTTGGTATCATCCCAATAAAAATCCACCCTGATCTTACTTATCAAAAAATAGCAGATGGTAAAATTTTTCTTGTTTCTTTAAAAGAAAATAATGATAATTTTAAAGATATTAAATCATTAAATGATATAAAAAAATTTAAATGCGCTTCTTTAGACAACACAGATCCATTTTATTATAATTTAAAAGATGCTGAAAAAAAAGAAAAAACAAATCTAAATATTACATATTCAACTTCTGATATTGATTCTTTAATAGAAGCAGTTCAAAGCGGATTTGTTGATTATTCTTTAGTGGGTAATTATACAAAATTTAATGATCTTTCATCTTTTGATGTTTCTTTTTTGTTTAAACCTGTAGAAATATGTTTTATTTACAGAAGAAATGAATCATTTACAACAGCAATTGAGCAGTTGATAAAAATTTCTAAAAAACTTAATATAAAACCTGTTGAGTGAAAATATGTTGTTAAAAAAAATTATAAAGTTCTTTTTTATTTTAATATTATTTTTATTTTTTTTTAGCTGTAAAGATAAATCAGAAATTCTTTTAAAAAGTGCCAGCGGGAGTTTTTCAAATATTAATAGCAGACATTTTAAAAATATAAACAAAAACGGAAATATAGTAAAAGAAAGAATTTTATTGCCTGAAGGATATAAAAGAGCAGCAATTAAAGAAGATTCATTCGCAGGTTATTTAAGAAATTTTTCGTTAAAACCGCATGATGCAGTTGTTGAAACTTATAATGGAGACATTATTCCACAGGAAAATTTGTATGTTGCAGTTTTTGATATGGATGTTGGCAAAAAAGATCTTCAGCAATGCGCTGATGCTATAATAAGAATTAGAGCCGAATATTTATATTTTAATAAAGAATATTCTAAAATTAATTTTACATTTACAAATGGATATGAGAGTAGATTTGTTGATTATGCAGAAGGAATTCGGGTAAAAATTGCAAATAATAAAGTTCAACAATATAAAACAGGGAACAGGGATTATAGCTATAATAATTTTAAAACTTATCTGGTGCAATTATTTATATATGCAGGCACATACTCAATTTCACGTGAAATGGCGTCAATAGAAAATATTATGGAAATGAAAATTGGAGATGTTTTTGTTCAGGGAGGAAGTCCGGGACATGCGGTTATTGTTATTGATATGGCAGAAAACATAAATACAAAAGAAAAGATATATTTATTAGCACAGAGCTACATGCCTGCTCAAAGTGTTCATATTTTAGTTAATAGAAATGATTTAAATATAAGCCCCTGGTATAAATTAGAAAAAGAATCAAAAAAAATAATCACACCAAACTGGCTTTTTACTATAAACGATCTAAAGAGATTTAAGTAATTTTTAGAAAAACCAATTATTTCGTTTTGCTTTTTTCTTTTTTTATTTTTTCAATTTCCTTTCTTAATAATATATTATTTTGAAGTGCTTCAACTATAAGATCCAGCTTATCAATAAACGGTAATAATTTCTCTGTTAGTGGTTCAAATTCATTTAAGCTTTCATTTAAATTTTTAAATTCTTTTGAGAAATCGTCCATGGATATACTTAAATCTCCCATACTCTGCATAGAAGTTCCCATGTTATTCATGCTATTAGCCATGTTATTCATACCATTTGACATTCCATCAATTTTTGTTGAAAAAGTGTTCATTGATGTTCCCAGGTCTTTAAAAGATTTTTGAAATTCATTTAATGTTACAAGGGATGATAAAGCACTGTCATATATTTCTCTTACACTAATATGTTCAAGTGAGCCATCAATTGAATCTGGATTTAATCCTAAGTCATCTAAAAAAATTTGAAGACTTCTTCCGCTGATTAAATCAATTAATTCCGACGAATCCTCTGATTTAATAACAGAACCGGGCATTAATATTAATGAATCATGGCTGCCTGCTGATATATTAATTTGTTTATTGCCGATTAAAAGAGGCCTTACAATTTTAGCAATTGAATTAGATTTAATTTTTTTCTTATATTTTTTTAAAACAGTTAAAAAAACTTTAATTCTATTTTCTTCATCTATTTCTACTTTTTTTACTTCTCCGGCATTAACACCGTTTAATGTCACAACAGTACCGGGTTTAATATCACTGCCGTATTCATAGTAGGTTATATATGTATTTGTCAAAAAAAATAATTTCGAACGAAAAATCATGAATATAAAAATTGAGATTATTATTAGTATTGCTATAGACAAAAAATATCCCACAAAAATTTCTTTCTTTTTAAATTCTTTTTCTATATTTTCTACAGGCATTTTTTTTCTCCCTAGAAAATTGCATCAGAGATTTGCTAAAGGTAATCTCTGATGCAATTGTTCGTTGATGGAGTCGTCATGCGCTTCAATTAAAGAAAATAACATTTTCATTATAATTGGGCGTCTTTTAGTCATGACGACTCCTAAA
>CAZYID010000074.1:0-14873 GCA_964646595.1 uncultured Spirochaetales bacterium
CATGAATGGCAGTTTAAACATTTTTTTTGATCAATATTTATTACTTTACAAAGTGACATTTATTATATATCCTAGTATAATTATTTAAATTTAATATATTATATAATATATATAATATATATTATATATAAAAATGTAAATAATTTTTTAAAACTTATAAATTGAAATATTAATAATTTAAGTTTTATTTTTTAAAATTACTAACAATTTTTTTTTAATTCTATATGATTTTAACTAAAATAACAAATTATTTAATAATTTTAACATTTTTTATTGTAATTTTTCTAATTGTGTTTAGTTGTAATACTTTTAATATTAATGAAAATTATAAAATAATAGAAGGAGAAGAACTGATTTTAGATAAGTCTTTATTAAAAAATATTAAAATTAATAATAAAATATTACTATTAGATGTTACTAATGATATAAAATTATATAAAAAAAACAATGATACTACTGATGATGTTTTGAATACAGGTAATTTTATTTATAAAAAAGAAGATATTGATAACTTTAAGCTAAATATTGATTTTTTTTATAATTTTATAAAAAATGATTTAAAAAAAGAAATAAATGAAAAAAAATTTAATATTCAAATGATATTTGCTACAAATGAAAATATTGAAAATTCAGCAATAAAAACAATTATTATTGAAATTGAAGAATATTATAATGGTGAATATAATTTAATAAAAAATAAAATTACGAAGTTTAAGATATCTGTAAAAATAATAAGAAAAGACTTGATAAATACCAGCAATGTGTTATTTATTAAAAATTATAAGTGCAAACCAAGTATTTTATTTCCATCTGAAAAATTAAGGATTAAGAAAATATCAGAATTATGCACTAAGGATATAATAAAAATATTGATAGATTATTAAAGTAATAAACTTTAATAATAAATGTTTTAGGAGAAGAAGTTAATGAAAAAAATTACAGTGTTTTCATTTGTTTTAATATTAATAGTTTTTTTTATTTCAAATTGTAAAACTGTTCAAGCCAAAAAAAAAGAAAATTTCAGAGATTCAGAAGATATTGAAGTATGGATGTTAAATGCACAGAATAATACAACAAGAAGAAAATATAATGATGCAATTAATGTATTAAGTGAAATATTAGTTAAATTTCCAGATGAAGAAGTATTAGCGGTAAATTATAATATAGGTTATAATTATTATAAATTAAGAAAATATGATGATGCAACAAGTTATCTTAACAGAGTTATTAGTTTTTTTGAGAATAATGAAATTGTTACTTACGATATTCAAGATAGTAGAAAATTTGTTATTTTAGCTGGTTTAGTATTAGATAGAATAGAAAATGATAAAATATATAGAAAAGATCCTTATCATGTTACAGATGATATTAAAGAATTTAGAAAGAATAGACCAAAACGTCCAAATACAACTGAGTAAACTTATAAGAAATTTTTAGATTTATCTTTTCTTTTCTTATCTAAAATTTCCATTTTTTTAAAATATTCAGCTTGTTTTTGTATTTCTTCGATATTTTTTACTGTTATTTTATCATCTATTAGCTGAAAAATATTATTTTTAAATATTTCTCTTAGAACTTCTCTTCCTTCATCTGAACTTAATCCAACCATATTAATTAATTCTTTTGGTCCAAACTCAAAAGAATATCCTGTTGCTGGTTTTATCGGTACTTTATTTTTTTCAAGTTGAATTAATAACATGTCATATGTTCTTCCGATTTTATTAGTGATATTTAAATTAGCTAATTGTCTATAAACAACCCAAGTCCTTTCAGCAAGAAGAGAAATTAATTTTGTAATAAGTTGTGGTTGAGTAGAGATTACATTATTAAAGTTGTCTCTATTAACGCTCATTAAAAAAGTCTCGCCATATGCAATAGCTGATGCATTTCTAGGTTTATTTTCAAGTAAAGCCATTTCTCCAAAAATATCACCTTCTTTTAAAACAGCTAATAAAACTTCTTTATTTTCAATTATTTTTGTTATTTTTACTTTTCCAGATTGTATTATATATAATTCATTACCAGGTTCATGTTCGCAAAAAATCATTGTATTATCCGGATAAACTCTTTTAAATTCATTATTATCAGGATTTAAATAAACAGCTTTAGAATTTTCTTTAATATTTTCTAAAATATTTTTTACATTAGTTGAGTCTTCATGGTTTGGAAGATATTGAATAAGTCTATATAAAGCATAAAAAGCTTGATTAAATTGATTTTGGTCATGATAATACATTCCAATATCATATAGGTGTTTAATATCTTCAGATGACACTGACTTTAGACTAATCTCAGTCATATACGTATCTAATTCTCTTAACTTTTTAGAAAAAGATAATATTATTTTCATTGCAACTTGATTATTCTTTTTAATAAGTAAAGGAAATTGATCTCTATGAACTTCAATTAATGATACATCTGTAATTGCCACAGAAGTTTCAATGTTATTGTGGTTTGACATTGCAGAAATTACACCAAAAAAGTCTCCGGGTTTTAAAGCTTCAGTTTCACTTAATGCTTCCCTTGAGACATTAACTGTTCCATTACGTATTATATAAAATGTGTTATTTGAAGTTTTTCCTTCAATTGTTATATATGCGCTTTTTTTGAAATTTATAACATTTAATTGTGATTGAATTGACATTAATATTTTCCGTCTTTTTTAAACCTATATATTATTTTTAACAGAAAAATATCCATTTTGCAAGGAAGTAAAATAATTTTAATTTTTTTTATAAAAAATTAAAATAAAAAAATTTTTAGTATAATCCATATTTTTTCAATAAGTTTTTAAAATCATTAAATTGGTATAAGAGTACAAATTCTTGTGAAGAATTTAAAAATTTTATATCATCAAATCCATTTATAAATGCTTTTTCAAGATATTCTAATGTTTTTTTTCTGTTTTTATATCCTTTGGCATATACTTTAGCTAAAAGAATAAAATAATCTACGTTTTTATCATCTAACTCAACAGCTTTTATTAAATGTATTCGTGAATGTTCATATTCTTCCATTATAAATTCTAAATCTGCTAGTCTATAATAAACATCCGGATTTTTTTTATCCAGATCCTCGAGCATTGAAAAATAATAAAAACTATTTTTAAAATCTTTTTCTTTATAATAATAATTGCCAATATTATAAATTGTAGGTATATGTTTATTATCTTTTCTATAAGCTTCTAAAAATGTCTCCAATGCTTTTTTATTGTTTAAAATCTTAAGATAAGTTAATCCTAAATTAAAATAACAATTTACATCTTCTGGATAGATTTCAATATATTCGTTATACGTTTTTATTGCTTTAGAATAGTCTTCTTTTAAAAAAAAATTATTTCCAAGAAGCATTAACATTTTTTTTGTAAATTCATTATTTACTCTTTTAAAATATTTAACGATCAATTCTTCAACTTTATCATATTGTTTATTATTTTGATAACATAACATTAAATTAAAAATAGTTTCTTCAGCTTTTGGATTAAATTCTAATGATTTTTCATAGCTTTCAATTGCGTTAACATAATCTTCAATTTCTAAATATTTATTTCCAATATTATAAAATTCAACCGCAACATTTTTTTTAGTTTTAATATTTATACATGAGGAAATTAAAAAAAATATAAAAAAAAGTAATATTTTATTTTTCATAAATTATTTTAAAGGACTTATCTTTCTTAAAAAAGAAACAACTTCTTTCATCTTTTCAATTGTGGTATTAATTTCTTGTTCTGTATTTTCTCTTCCAAGAGAAATTCTTATTGATCCATGTGCAGTTTCTGCAGAGTCTGTTATAGCCATTATAACATGACTGGGTTCCAATGATCCTGTAGAACAAGCACTGCCGGTTGAAACAGCAATTCCATAATTATCTAATCGTAATAAAATTGATTCTCCTTCTATGCTTTTAAAAGATACATTTAAAACTCCAGGCAGTCTTTTTGTAGGATGACCATTAAGTTTAACATTTTCAATATTATCTATAATTCCTTTTTCTAATTTGTTACGTAAAAATAAAACCTTATTTATTTCATCATTCATTTCATTTTTAAGTTGTTTAAAAGCTTCGCCCATTCCAATAATACCAATTGTGTTTTCGGTTCCAGCCCGCATAGATTGCTCTTGATGTCCGCCAATAATTAAAGGGCATAATGATTTTGTGCCTTTTCTTTTAAATAACATACCAATTCCTTTTGGCGCGTATATTTTATGACCGGAAAGCGATAAAGAATCAACATTAAGTTTTGACAAATCAATAGGAATTTTTCCAATTGCTTGAACTGCATCTGTATGAAATTCGATTCCAGCATCATTTGCAATTTTAGATATTTCATCAATAGGCTGAATTGTACCTATTTCATTATTAGCATACATAATTGAAATTAATACGGTATTTTTTTTTATTGCATTTTTTACATCATTCGGATCTATTAATCCATATTGATCAACAGGTAAGTATGTGACTTTAACATTTTGTTTTTCTAAACATTTTAAAGTATTCAGTATTGACGGGTGTTCAATTTTTGTGGAAATTATATGCATTTCTTTATGATTCGAACAACCAAGAAAACAACAACATTCTAATGAACTTTTTAAGATTGTATTATTAGCTTCTGAACCACTTGCAGTAAAAATAAGCTCCTCAGGTAGACAATTTAAGAATTCTGCTGCTTTTTGTCTTGCATCTTCGATAAGATATCTTACTTCTCTTCCTGCTTGATGAGCTGAACTTGGATTAGCATAATTATCAAGAAATCCAATAATTTTTTCTTTTACTTTTGGATGCAAAGGTGTAGTGGAATTATTATCTAAATAGATCATTTTTTATCTCCATGATATATTTCATCTTTATAGTATTTTTCTACATAATGGTTTAATAAAATTTTAACTTCATTAATACATTGACCGCATCCTGTACCGACTTTAGTTCTTTCTTGAAGTGAATTAAAATCTTTAACACCTTCCAAAACTTCCATTTTAATATCGTTTTCAGAAACATCTAAACATTTACATACAATTCGATCTTTTTCATCATGAGGAATTTTAGCTTCTTGACCGTTTTTTTTATAATAATCATTAATTGCTTCTCTAAGAGCTTTATCTCCTAAAACAGAGCAGTGGATTTTATTTGAAGGTAATCCACCAAGTTCATTTATTATGTCTTCCGGTTTTATTTTATATGCTTCTTCAAGAGTCATTCCGCCGTTTTGAGTAACCATATCACTTAACATAGATGTTGAACCAATAGCACTGGCACATCCAAAAGTCTGCCATTTTAAGTCAATTATTTTGTTGTCTTTTATTTTTATAAAAATTTTCATCATATCACCACATGCAGGGGATCCAACATAACCAATGCCGTCTGCTTTATATTCTTCTTCATTTACTTTTAAAACATTATGAGGATTTAAGAAATGTTCTTTTACCTTTTCAGAGTAATTCCATCCAACTCCATCCATTTTTTTGCCTCCACAATTATTATAAGCATTTTTTAGAAATATAGAATAAAATAAAAAAATAATAAAGTGATTTATAATTCAATTACAAAGTTTTTATAAATATTTTTTTTGCTGTTTAAAATTAACACTCAATAAAATATTTATTTTTTGTCAATAATAAATACAGATAAATCTGCAAATAAATTTGGCAATAAATTTGTTTTTTTATAATTTTTAAATTTTTCTTTTTTCTTAAAAGGTTTTCTTCTAAGAAAAATTTTTTTAGAAATATTTATTTTTTTTAATTTACAAAAATTATAAAAATCTTTAATTGTTAAAAGATGAATATTAGGAGTATCATACCAATTATAAGGTAATTCTTTAGTGGTAGGCATACGTCCATTAAAAAGTAAATTAAATCTTATTTTACATGAACCAAAATTTGGGAATCCTAATATTGCTTGTTTACCGATTCTTAACATTTCTAATATTATTTTATCTGGATGCCGCATTTCCTGAATTGTTTGATTTAGGACAACAATATCAAAAGAATTATCAGGAAAATCTAAGGGTAAATGATTTAAATCAAGCTGTATAACAGGAATACCTTTTTCGATACAATTAATTAATGCTTTTGAGTCAATATCAACACCATGTCCTATTACATTTTTATTAGATATTAAAAAATCCAGTAAAACACCATCACCGCAACCGAGATCTAATACTCTTGAATTTGATGGGATTTCCTGTGCTATTAATTTATGAATAGTTTTTTTTATTTTTTCCATTTTAATTTCTTAATTTATAAAATAATTGATAACTTTTTCTAACTCTTTATTTTTTATTAAAAATGCATCATGTCCATATGGAGAATCTATATTTACATATGAAACTTCTTTATCAAGATTCATGAGAGCTTTAACAATTCCCCAACTTTCAATAGGACGAAAATGCCAATCTGATTTAAAAGAAATTATTAATACTTTACATTTTATATTTTTTAATGCATCTGAAATGCTTTTTTTATTTCTAGTTAAGTCATACATATCCATTGCTTTTGTAATATATAGATAACTGTTTGCATCAAATCTTAATACAAATTTTTTGCCTTGATATCTTAAATAACTTTCAACTTGAAACATTGGTCCAAAAACACCATATAATTTATCACTATCCATTATATTACTTTTAATATCTCTTCCAAATTTAATCTCCATTGAATCTTGAGATAAGTATGTTATATGCGCTGCCATTCTGGCAATTGCTAATCCTCTTTCCGGAGGAGTACCTTCATAATAATTTCCATTATTAAAATTTGGATCAGCCATTATAGAACTTCTTTCAACTTCGCCAAAGCCAATTATTTGAGTAGAAGTTTTATATGCACTTGCTATTACAATGGCATTTTCTAACATCCCTGGGTATAGCACGGACCATTCTAATACCTGCATACCCCCTAAAGACCCGCCAATTATTGCTTTAAGATTTTGTATAGATAAAAAGTCAATTAATTGTTTTTGAACATTTACCATATCTTTTACAGTAATTATAGGGAATTTTAATCCGTATGGTTTATTTGTAGTTGGATTTATGGATGATGGACCTGTTGAACCATAGCATCCGCCAAGACAATTGGAACATATTACAAAATATTTATTTGTATCTATTGCTTTTCCTGGTCCTACATAATCATCCCACCAACCAGGTGTGCTTTTATCTTTATCATAATGTGAACATACATGACTTCCTGCAGTTAATGCATGAATAATTAAAATAGCATTATCTTTATTTTTATTTAAACTACCAAATGTTTCATATGCAATTGTAATTGGACCTAATTTTTCACCTGATTCCAGTATAAAATTTTTTTTACCAGTTAGTTTATAATATTTTAAAGTTTTAGGTAGTTTATAATACAATTTATTCCTCATTTTTGAATATGAAAAAATATTATTTTTTGTGAAATTAAAATTAAGAAGTAGTTTTACCTTTTGGCAATTTTTTCATTTTATCTTTTAATGCTTTTTTTAATTTAATAAATTCTTCACCGGGTTTATTTAAAAGCGCAAACATATTTTTTTTATAAGCTTCAACTCCAGGTTGATTAAATGGATTTACTCCTAAAAGATAACCTGAAATAGCACAAGATTCTTCAAAAATATATATTAATTGTCCCAAGTAATATGGAGTTAATTCTGGAATATTAAAAATAATATTTGGAACTTTACCCTGGTAATGAGCAAGCAGGGTGCCTTCATTTGCTTTTTTATTTATTTCAAAATAAGTCTTATCAGCTAAATATTCTAATCCGTCAAGATTGTTTTTATCAGAAGGAACTTTAAGCGTAGAACCTGATTTTTTAATATTTAAAATTGTTTCAAAAATAAATCTTTGTCCGTCCTGTATCCATTGACCCATTGAATGAAGATCAGTTGTAAAATCTACTGATGACGGAAAAATACCTTTACCATCTTTACCTTCACTTTCACCAAATAATTGTTTCCACCATTCACAAAAATAGTGCAGCGAAGCATCATAATTAGCTATGATTTCAGTAGTATATTTTTTATTTAATAATATATTTCTTATCATCGCATATGTTGCAGCCGGATTTTTTTTGATATTATTGCTTTTACCAAATATAGAGGCTTCTAATGCACCTTTTAATAATTTTGTGATATCAATTCCAAGTGAAGATATTGCTACCAAACCAACTGGAGTTAAAACAGAATATCTTCCCCCAATGTTATCCGGAATAATAAATGTTCTGTATTTTTCTTTTTCTGAAAGAGTTCTTAAAGCTCCCTTTTTTTTGTCTGTTGTTGCAATAATTCTATTTGAGGCTTTTACTTTTCCATATTTTTTTTCTAATTGATGTTTAATAATTCTAAATGCAATACCAGGTTCTGTTGTTGTTCCTGATTTTGATATTACATTTACATATATAGAATCAGTTTTTTCAATTTCATTTAAAATAGCTTCTAGCCATTTTCCATTAATATTATGTCCAGCAAAAATGATTTTTGGACCATTTCGATCTTCTTTATTCTGGCTATTATGTAGAGGATGTATTAATGCATCAATTACAGCTTTTGCTCCAAGATAGCTGCCTCCAATGCCAATACAAATTAATACATCTGCATTATTATAAATTTCATTACCTATTTCAACTATGTCTTTTAAATAGTCACTGGATAGAATTTCATCAGGCAGATCAAGCCATCCCAGGTAATCATTTCCTAATCCTTCTTTATTTAATAACATATTTAATTTATCTTGAACTTTATCTTTTATTGAGTTAATATCATTTTCGGTTATGAATGGAAATGTATATGAATAATCTACTTTGATTTTTTCTGGCATTCAAATTCCCAAAAAATGAAATAAATATTTCATTTTGAGTTTTTTAAATTATTTATAGAAAGTATATTTTATACTTAAATTTTAGAAAAAAATTATTTTAATAATAAAAAGAGTATATAAAACATTTGTTTTTGTGTCAATTTATTTATAAAAATATTATAAAAGATATTATTTATGTTATTAAACGAAATTATTAAAAAAATTAATTATAAGTATAAGATCATTTCAACAAATTCAAAAAATAATATTTCTAATATTGTTTTAAACTCCAAACAAACAAATAATTCTAATATATTTGTTTGTATAAAAGGGTTTAAGACAGATGGTCATTTATATTTAAAAAATAGTTATGAAAATGGATGCAGAGATTTTATTATAGAAAATAAAGAAAGCATTAATCCAAAATGGCTTTTTAATTCAACAATTATTTTAGTAAATGACACAAGAAATATTTTAGCTGTTATTAGTAATTATTTAAATAATTTTCCTTCTAAAAAAATAAAGATGGTTGGTGTTACCGGAACAAAGGGAAAAACAACAACATCTACTTTAATTTATTTGTTTTTAAATTCCAAAAAAAAAGTAAGCTTATTTTCTACAGTTAAAAATATTATTGGAGGTATTTCTTTTGATCCGGAGAGAACTACAATGGAGTCAAATGAACTAAATAGTTTTTTAAAAAAATCATATTTATCTGGGGAGAGAATAAGTATAGTTGAAGTAAGCAGTCATGCAGTAACTTTAAAAAGGATAGAAGGAATAGAATGGGATATTGGAGTTTTTACTTCTTTTAGCAGAGATCATTTAGATTTATATAAAAATATGGAAAATTATTTTAATTCAAAGTTAGATTTTTTTAAATCATTAAACAAATCAACAAAAAAAAATAAAATTGCTTTTATAAATATGGATGATAATAAAGGAAAAGAAGTAGTTTTAACAATTGAAAATAATTCTGTAAAGATAATAAAAGTTGGATCTAAACCAGAATATGATTATTTTATAAAAAATTATAAAACTTATGATAATAAAATATTTATTAGATTAATTAATAAATCAAAAGAATATTTATTAGAAACTTTGATGCGTGGAAACTTTAATGTAATAAATATTTCCCTTGCTGTTGCTGTATCTTTAGAGTTAGGGATTGATATTGAAAATATAAAAGACATTTTATCAAAATATAGAGGTGTTGAAGGAAGATTTGAAATTATTATTGAATATCCATTTACAATAATTATTGATTATGCACATACACCTCTTTCTCTTCAAAATATATTAGAAGAAGCAAGAAAATTATCTATGAATAATGTATATATTGTATTTGGCTGTACTGGAGAAAGAGATATTGATAAGCGAAGTATTATGGGGGAAATAGCTGCAAAAAAATCTGATTTTACTTTTATAACTAATGATGATACTTATAATGAAGATCCGTTTAAAATTGCAAAAGATGTAGAAAATGGATTTATTTCATCTTGTAAAATAAGCGGTAGGGATTATTTAATTATTTTGGATAGGAAAAAAGCAATTGAAAAAGCAATTGAAAAAGCAAAAAAGGGTGATGTTCTTGTTATAGCAGGAATGGGTCATGAAAAGATTCAAATCTTACAACAAGGTCCGGTTAATTATAATGATAAAGAAACAATATTAGATATTCTTAAAGAAAAAAAAATAATTTAGAAAATCAAATAATTTACACAATTTTATTTTAATTATCAATATAAATATATTAATATTAAATTATAATTATATTTTTAAAACTGATTTTTATAAATCTGTTTTCCGATATAACAATAAAAGTAGAATTTAAGTATAGAAAGAAATAAAACTATTAAAAAAGGAGATTTTTATGAAAAATATTTATTTTTTATTTATTTTTCTTTTTATAATAATTAATAATATTTTTGGAATTGAACAAGACGGGCTTGCTTCATGGTATGGACCAAAGTTCCATGGAAAAATAACCGCTAATGGTGAAATTTATAATCAAAATGATTTAACAGCTGCTCACAAAACTCTTCCATTTGGAAGTATTGTCAAAGTTATTTCTTTAGAAAATAATAAATATACTATTGTAAGAATAAATGACAGAGGACCTTTTGTTGAAAATAGAATAATAGATTTGTCAAAAAAAGCAGCTGATCAATTAAATATGCTTATATATGGCACAATGAAAGTTAAAATAGTTTTATTAGAAAAAGGAAATAATAAATATCATAAATATAATAATCAAAAATATTCGATTCAAGTAGCTTCATTTAAGAATAAGGATAAAGCTGAATGTTTATTAAATCAGCTTAGATCTGAGTTTATAAATGTTAAATTAAATAAAGTAAATTTAAAACAAAATTTTTATAGAATTATTATTGATAATCTTAATTATTCTGAATTACAGTTAAGTAGAGTAAAATTACATAATAAAGGTTTTGATAATTATTTAGTAATGAAAAAAATTTAAATTTTATTTTATTACCATTGAATAATAATTTTTATTCAAATCTATTGATTATAAATTTCATTTTTGTTATTTTAAATCATAAGTATTATTAATAATAAGTTATGGAAATTCTAAACGTATGTTTGATGAAATAAACACTGATAAAATAATAAGAAAATTCTTAACAAATACTGCCAGGATAAATCATTGTATTTCTACAGCTAACTTTATGAAAAAATATGCGAATTTATTTAATATTAATGAAAAACAAGCATATTACGCAGGTTTATTGCATGACCTTGCAAAAGAAATGTCAAATAAAAAAATATTAAAATTAGCTGATTCTTTTTTTAGAAGAAATATTGTAAATATTAATTATTATAATTATAAGAAAAAACATCCGGGATTAATGCATGGTGTTGCAGCTGCAGAAATATTATTTAAAAAATATAAAATTAATAATTTAGAAATTTTAGAATCAGTCTGTTATCATACTTGCGGCGGAAGCAATATAACTGATTTATCAATATTTACATTTGTTTCAGATTTCTGTGAACCTCTTAGAGAAAATCAGAATTCTAAAAATGTTTATAATATAATTGTGAAAGAAAATAATTTATATAAAGCAAATTTATATACATATATTTATTTAATTAAAAGATTATTACAAAAACAAAATGTAATTGTTCAGGATTCGCTTGATGGTTATAATTTTGCTTTAAGTTTATATAAAAATACTATTTAACTAGGGGGTACTTTTCTTATTAAATTAAGAAATTCATTTCTTGTTCTACTGTCACTTTTAAACATGCCACGTAAAGCACTGGTAACAGCATAACTATTTTGTTTTTGAACACCTCTCATCATCATACATAAATGCTTGCCTTCCATAACAACACCAATTCCAATTGGTTCTAATATTTCTTCTAATGATTCGGCAATTTTTGTTGTAAGTCTTTCTTGAAGCTGAAGCCTTCTAGCAAAGTGATCTGTGATGCGAGCTAATTTACTTAATCCTATTATTTTTTTATTTGGAATATATCCTATATGACATTTTCCAAAAAAAGGAAGCATGTGATGTTCACAAAGAGAATAAAATTCTATATCTTTTACAATTATCATTTCATTATTTACGCTTTCAAAAACAGCATTATTTAAAATATCATTTATATTTTCTTTGTAACCGCTTGTTAAAAAATTATAGGCGTTTGCAACTCTTCTTGGAGTATCTATTAAACCTTCTCTAGTTGGATCTTCGCCAATTTGAATTAATATTTCTTTGATTAATTTTTGCATTTTATTCCCTCTATCATATAATTGAATTTATTTAAAAAACTATATCATAAAAAATAAAATTAATTAAAATTTTTAATGGGTATATATTGTTTATTTTAATGATGGTTGATTTAAAAAAATAATTAAGAGGTTACCTTTTCAAGAGTTCTTAAACATCTTGTACAAACACGCACTTTTTTTCTAGTATTATCTATTGTTAAGTATTTTGACTGAATATTAACTTTAAAAGTTCTTTTTGTTTTGACTCCAATTTTAGAACCAGTTCCGCCTTTTTTCTTTACTAGACCTTTTCTTGGTACGTTATTTCCAACCTGTGTTCCTCTTCCGCATATTTCGCAATTTCTTCCCATAATGAATATCCTTTATTTAAAAATATTTATTTAATTATTAATTTATAAAATAAATAAAAATGAAAATAATATATATATTTTTTTTTAAATAATGTCAATATCATTAATCATTAAAAAAGAAGTTAAAAAAACGATAAACAAACTTTTTAAACTTATTATTGTGTTATTCAATATTTTATATTATATATCTTTATATGAAAAAAATTGTAATATATGATGTTGATTATACTATTATTTCAATTAATAGTTTAAGTAAATTTCTTTTATATTATTTTAAAGTTAAACCAATTAAAATTCTTTATTTACCAATATTATTTATTTCATTATTTTTATGGATATTTCAAATAATTTCTACTGAAAAAGTAAAGTCAATCTGGTTATTGCCTTTTAAAGGTATTAATGTTGACTATTTAGAAAAAATTTCAAAAGATTTTATATATAAACATATTATAAAAAAATTAAAAAAAGAAGCTGTTGAGAATATTAATCAATACAAAAAGAATGGTTACTTGATAATTTTCGCAAGTGCATCATTTGAAGTTTATATTAAATACATTGCCGAATATTTAAAAGCAGACTATTATTACGGAACAAAAATTTTAGTGAAAAATAAAAAAATTGTTCCAAAGATTGATGGTAATAATTGCAGAGGCAAGGAAAAAATAAAACGAATATTAAAAGATATTCCAGAAAATATAATTTCTAAAAAAGAATCAATTGGTTATTCTGATAGTAAATCTGATAAGCCGTTTTTAGATTTAGTTACTCAATTTGATTTAATTTCCAGAAAAAAATGGAAAGTATTAAAAACTTTTTATAATTAATTCTTTTTTTATTTTAATTTTAAGGAGTTTGCTTTATGAAAATGAAAATATTAATTGCTGAAGGATTTGAAGAAATTGAAGCAATCACATTAATTGATCTTTTAAGAAGAGCTGGTTTTGATTTAAAAACAGTTTCAATAAATCAAAAAAATGAAATAAAAGGATCTCATGATATCAAAATTATTACTGATATGTTTTTTGACGAAGTAAATTTTGATGATACAGATGTATTGATTTTACCAGGAGGTGTTCCTGGTGTCCCAAATTTAGTTTCTGAGAATAAGGTTTTAGATTTAGTTAAAAAATTTAATAATGATAATAAATATATTGTTGCTATATGCGCTGCTCCTTTTATTTTAGAAAGAGCAGGAATTATCAAAGATAAAAAAATCATTTGTTATCCATCATGGGAAGATAAAATGCCTTCAGCTAGAATAAAAAAAACTAATGTAGTTATTGACGGTAAAATAATAACAGCAAGAGGAGTAGGTGCTGCTATTGATTTGGGATTAAAGCTGGTAGAAATTTTTATTTCTAAAAATAAAAAAAATAGCTTAAAAAAGAAAATAGTTTATCAAATTTAAGTTAAAATCATCTATATTTATGTTTTTTATTTAAAAATTAATGTTTTTTGAATAAAATTAGTTTTTTTTATTGTCCTATGTACTTTCAAATGTTAATGTTATTTAAAAAAAGGAGATATTATGGCAGAAGCAAAATCAGGTGATACAGTTAAAGTTAATTATACTGGAAAATTAGATGACGGAACTGTATTTGATTCGTCAGAAAATAAAGATCCATTACAATTTAAAATCGGTGAAGGTCATGTAATACCCGGTTTTGAACAAGCTGTTGTTGGCATGAATCCAGGAGATTCGAAAGATGTTACAATTCCAGAAAATGAAGCTTATGGCCCTTATCATGAAAAATTAGTAGTAAAAGTTCCAAAAGATAAATTACCTCCAGAAATAAAACCAGCAGTAGGGCAACAATTACGTTTACAGCAACCGGATGGAAATGATATATTTGTAAATGTAAGAGATATTGATGATAAAGAAGTTACTTTAGATGCTAATCATCAGTTAGCCGGGAAAGATTTATTATTTAATATTCAGCTTGTTGAAATTCTTTAATTTTATCTAAATAAAATAACGATTTTTTTA
>CAZYID010000075.1:0-2085 GCA_964646595.1 uncultured Spirochaetales bacterium
GGTCAAGACCCATTGTTTCCTTATATAAATGGAACAGAGCTCAATTTAAAATTATCATGATTCATAATATGTTGACAGAATAATAATTTTTATATATTTTTAGAAAAAATGTTTATGATTTATTGAGGCTCCATGGTAATTGATTATAAAAATGATATAACTGAATTAAAAAGTAAATGTGAAGAGTTTTTATCATATATAAATATTGATAAAATTAAACAGGACATATCAGAATTAGAAAAAAGTGCAGAAAATCCAAATTTCTGGGATGATCAAAATCAGGCAAATAAAATTTTAAAAAAAATTAATGATTTAAAAAAAAGAATTTTACCATGGGAAAATTTTAGTAAAGAAGTTGAAGATTTAACAACTCTATTTGATTTGTCTGTAGAAGAAGAATCTCAGGAATATGAAGAAGAAATTGCAGGGACAATTTTGAATCTAAAAAAGAAAATGGAGGAGTTGGAATTATTAGAGCTTCTTTCTGATGAAAATGATAAATATAATGCAATTTTAAATATTCATCCCGGGGCCGGCGGAACCGAAGCTTGTGACTGGGCTTTAATGTTATTTAGAATGTATACTAGATGGATTGAAGAAAAAAAATATAGTTATGATATTTTAGACTGGCAGGATGGAGAAGAAGCAGGAATTAAAAATGTTACAATTCTAGTGAAAGGTGATTATACTTATGGATATTTAAAATATGAAGCAGGGATACACAGACTGGTTAGGATTTCTCCATTTGACTCTAATGCGCGGAGACATACATCATTTGCTTCCGTATATGTTACACCCGATGTTGAAGATGATATTGATTTAGAGATAGATCCGACTGACTTAAAGATTGATACATATAAAGCAGGGGGCGCCGGCGGACAGCATGTTAATAAAACTGATTCTGCAGTAAGGATGACACATATTCCAACAGGTATTGTTGTGCAATGTCAAAATGAAAGGTCGCAATATAAGAATAAGAGTTTAGCTATGAAAGTGTTAAAGGCAAGACTTTTTGATTATTATAAAAAGCAGAAAGAAGAAGAAATGCAAAAATCCAATCCGGAAAAAAAAGATATAGCATGGGGAAGTCAAATAAGGAGTTATATTTTCCAACCGTATACTATGGTAAAAGATCATAGAACCGGCATTGATTTTGGTAATGTTCAAGCTGTTATGGATGGAAAAATAGACCAATTTTTAGATGCTGAGTTAAAAAAATTTTCTTTAAGCTTTAAAAAATAATATTTTTCTTGCAAAAACAGGATCATACAGGTAAAATAAAGTAAATAAAAAAAGTTTAATTGATTTTCTGGATGCTTTTTAATAAAAAAATAATAATAGGATTTTGTTAAATGGGAACAAAGGTTTTAATAGTAGATGATTTAGCTTTTATAAAATTAATTATAAGAGATATACTTGAAAAAAGGGGTTTTGAAGTTGCAGGGGAGGCTTCTAACGGGCTTGAGGCTGTTGATCTTTATATTAAATTAAAACCGGATGTTGTTTTAATGGATATTACTATGCCAAGAATGGATGGTATTCAATCACTTTCAAAGATAATGACAGTAGATCCAAACGCAAAAGTAATTATGTGTTCAGCTTTAGGGCAGCAAAAGCTTATTATTCAGGCAATTAAGCTAGGTGCAAAAGATTTTATTGTTAAACCATTTAAAGCAGAAAGGATAGTAGGCGCGATTAAGAAAACTCTTAATTTATTATAAACCTCACCCGGATTATTTAATGTCAAAAATATTTAAATTTATTTTTCTTTTCATATTTATAGTATCATTTTTTACCTTTTCACAGGAAGCAGAAAAAGAAATAGAAGTAATTGATGAAGAACTTATTGATGAGTTAAATTTATTTTTAAAAAAAAATAATTCTCCATTATTAACTGAAATGTTTACTCTTAATATTGGGATAATGAAATTTAAAAACATAGGAAACCTTCAGGCTATTGATCCTTTGGATACTGAGAATGTAGTAAATAGCATTAAAAATGAACTTGAGAAAGTAAGAAATATTAAACTGTCTAGAAAGGCAGCTGTTTTAAAAGCGTTAAATGTTTATCTTGCCAGAACAAGC
>CAZYID010000075.1:2185-14680 GCA_964646595.1 uncultured Spirochaetales bacterium
CATGAAGACTTTGATGAAATAGCAAGGAAATGGTTTGAAAATTTAGAAAATCCTTTTTTTATAAAAAAGATTTCAAACCCTTTTGATAGAATTTTAAAAAGCGAAGAAGATATTTGCATGTTAAAAAAAGAGAATAATAAAAGTCCGCTTGATTTTTTATTTCATGGAGAAATTGAAAGGATTGATAACTTTTATTTTGTGACATTTTATATTTATTCTGCATTGTTAAATAAAAAGGTTGAAGAATTTTCATTTGTTTCAGACAGTGAGAGTTTATCAATAAAAACAACAACTGCAATAAGAGATGTTTTGTCAAAAGTGTTTTTAATTAATTACGCTTCTTTATCTGTAAATACAAATGATCAGGAAACAAGAGTCTATTTAGATGAAAGATATATTGGAAGAAATAATGTATATGTTGATTATTTAATGCCCGGGAAATATGTAATTACATTGAAAAAAGAAAATTTTAAAAATGTTGTTGAAAATATCAATATTTCAAATTATGAGGAAAAGAAAATAGAATTAAAAATGGAGGAAAAAGAAGAGCTTCAAGTTGTAAATTTTTATATTGAACCTTTTGGGACAAAGATATTCATTAATTCTGTTTTTCAGGCTAGAACACCTTTTAAAAAAGCATTACCCAAAGGGGATTATGTTCTTTCTGCAAAGAATGATTTATATGAAAATCATAGATATGTTTTTAATATAAAAGAAATAGAAGATGAAGAAAAGAATATTGTTTTTCATTTAAAGTCAAAAGATATAAATAGTTATTTCCAATTAAAAAAGACTCTGTATTATGCATCTTTCTGGAATTTTACTTTTTCTATGGTGGCAACAGTACCAATATTAGTATTCGCTACACAAACCTGGTATATGTATGACAATGGCGGAGTTGATTATTGGGAAACTCAAACAGGTAAAGATGTTAAAATAGCAAGAGATATTTTATATGGATTTTCTGCTGCTATGTTAACTCATACAACAGTAAGTTTAGGCTTGCTTGTTGCAGCACTTGCTAATTATCTTATAACATTGGAAAAGAGAGATTTTATCCCGATAATAGACTATTATCACAATCTTGAAGGAGAAGACGGGATAATATTAGGAATGAAAATTAATTTAAAATGATTTTTATACCGGTACAGATTTCAAAGATAATTCAAAAAAAAATTTCAATTAAAATGATTATTGTAATTTTTTAAATAATAAGGATGACGCATGAATATAAATATGATTATTATAGTTTCTTTATCAGCAGTTGTTTTAGCAGCATTAATAATAATTATAATTAAATTATTAACTAAAGGTAAAACAAAAGCAGAAAACTTTTATTCAAAGTCCAGAGTTCAGAAAGAAAATCTTGGCCATAAATTAAGAAATTTATTTTCAGGGAAAGCACTTAGCGGTACTGCACTTGAAGACCTGGAAGATATTTTAATTAAAGCAGACATAGGCCCCAGGATTAGCAGTGATTTAATTGTAAAATTAACGAATCAGAGACCTAAAGATATTGAAGAAGCAATTAGTTTTTTAAAAAAGGAGATTCAAAATTATCTTATAGAAGAAAAATTATCTATTAATAAGAGTGAACTTAACATTTTACTAGTATTGGGAGTTAATGGTGTAGGTAAAACTACATCTATTGCAAAAATTGCCGGTTATTATTTAAATAAAGGACATAAAGTAATGCTTGCAGCCGGTGATACATTTAGAGCTGCTGCAATTGACCAATTATCTAATTGGGCTAGAGCTTTAAACATAACTATGATTAAACAACAGGAAAACTCTGATCCTGCCAGTGTTGTTTATGATGCTGTGGATTCTGCAAAGGCAAAAGGTATTGATCTTTTAATTGTTGATACAGCAGGCAGACTTCATACAAAAGTAAATTTGATGGAAGAATTAAAAAAAATTGAAGGCGTTATAAGAAAAAAAGAAAATGTAGTAAAAAAGAATATTCTTGTTATTGATGCAACAACCGGACAGAATGCTTATCAACAGGCAGAATCATTTAATAATGCAATAGGCATAGACGGAATATGTATTGCTAAATATGATTCTCAGTCTAAAGGCGGAATAATAATAAATATTCAAAAAAGTTTAAATATTCCTTTTTATTTTATTGGAACAGGTGAAAAAATAAATGACTTGCTGGAATTTAAAAAACAAGATTATATTGAGAATATTTTTTCTTAGTATATTTATTGTTATTTTTAATTTATCTATTTCTGCTCAATCTGCAATGTCATATTACAGATCAAATTCTAATGGACTGAAACTCGTTAAAATAAATTTTAATCAACTAAATAAATATAAGTATACATTAAAAGTTTTTTCTCAAGGAAGATTAGATTCTAAAAAAATATTATATAATGGTAATAAAGAAATAAAAAGATGGGAATATTTTTATAAAAGCGGATATTTGAGTTATGAAAAATATTATAAAAATAATGAAATTAGAGAAGATTACAGCTATGATTTTGTAGGACATATGATAAGAAAAGGGGAATACAAAGAAAAAAATAAAATTAAGGATATAACTTACAGATATAATAGTGATGGACTTGTAGATGTTGAAAGAGTGTCAAATCTTATAAATAACAGTTCATTTACAGTAAAATATAGATATGATTCCGGATTTCGTATTAAACAGATAGAAAAGAAGCATTCTGATGGAAGAATAATATATTGGGAAGCATTTTTTAATGACAAAGGAATAATACAAAAAGAGTTTTATACACTTGAAGATGAAAGATATACTTTTTGGTATAATGAAACAGGACAGGAAATAAAAGGAGAAATAGTATTATTAGATAAAAAGGAAGATAATGTAAAAAAAGCATGGAAAACTTTTTACACTGACAAGGGAAATATTGACAGAAAAGAAGAGATAAATTTTCTTTTGGATAGAGAAATTAAAACATGGTTTAACAACAAGAATAAAGAACTAAGAAAAGAGGTTTATAAAAAAGGCACTTTAGAAACAATAGACGTTTTTAATTATGATACTAAAAACAGATTAACATTTTATGAAAATATTGAAGATCTTAGTTCTAAAAAAATTATTTATAAATACGATGATAATGATAATTTGATTAGAACTCAACATTATGAAAATAATGAATTAAAAAAAGATGTTTCTTTTAATATTGAGGACGGTACACGCATTGAGATCCTGATAAGTAAAAGCAATAATAAAATTATGGTTAAATATGGTAAAGACGGTAAAATGATATCACAGGAATTGATTAAGTAACACCTGTCAGGTTTCAAAACCAGTCAGGTGTTACAATTACAATATTACGATTTTTTCTGCATTATGTTGAGGCAGTAAATTAAAGTCTTTTAAAATCCCTAATAGTTGAGCTCTGTTATCCACACCAAACTTATCATAAATGTTTGATATATGTGCTTTTACTGTTCTTTCAGATGTAACGATTTTATCTGCAATTTCTTTATTTGTAGTGCCGTTAACTATATGTTGAATAACCTCAGCTTCTTTATCTGTAATTTTGTAAAATGCTTTAAGCTTTTTTAATTCTTTAACTTCATGGGCAATAATAAGTATTCCTAATTTATCTCCGAACTTATCATTTATTATAGAAAATTTTGCATCCATAAGAGGCATTTCGTCTTTACAATTAATTAAATGAACTCTACATGAAAAATCATTAAACGAGTTGTTTTTTATTTTATCAATATTTTCATTTATTTTATCAAATTCAAAAATAACACTTGATAAGTTAGAGTCTTTTAAATTAGTATTATTAACAAGTTCTTCAGTTTTTTTGTTTACAGAAATAATTTTATTATCAAGATCAAGTAATATAACTGACTCTTCAATATTAGAAATAATATCATTACTAATTTGTTCTGGAGTTAGATTTAACATCCTGTATTTCATTATTGCATAACTTATCGATATAATATATAATCCGCCTATTATACCGATTATTCCAATACTTTTATATTTTGTAAAAATAGGAAGTATATGCAAATCCAATAGAAGAAAAGCTAAAATAATAATTAGATTGATGAAAATAAAAGAAGATTGTTTTTTAATTCTTTTTTTATCTGTTTTTATATACCATAATATTAAAAATATAGTGAAACATAAAATACAACCAAACATATATATAGTAAAAAGAATTGACCAGATACCTTTATAATCAATAATAAAATAGTTAATATAATCTTCAGTAATAAACTCTTTAAAATAAACAGGTGAAAAAAAATTTTTTATTACAAAGGCAATACCTATTAAATAAATAATTGTTATGATAAAAATATTTTTTTTAAGATATCCTGTTAATTCCGAGTAAGTATGAAGTGCAAAAGGAAGACATAAAAAAAAACCTATTCCTACTATTTTATATATATTTTTTAGAAGATTGATATCTTTAAGAGAATATAGGAAACTGAAAAAAAACCCTAAAATAAAACAGGCAAAAGTTTGACAAAAAAATAAAATATGAACCTTATTTTTTATATTTGACAAGAATATATAAAGACCTATTGATAGAAAGACAAAAGAGATAATAAATGAAATTATAGAAATAACATTAAAATATATCAAAAAGTTACCTTTATGTATTATTTGTTATACAAAGTAAATTACAACTGTCCGGAATCTAATAAAAATATTTAATAAAATTGCAATATTTTTTAATATAATAAATAAAAAATTGTATGTTTATTAAATAATATAGCTTTTTTTTGTTAAAATTCAATAAAAAAGTAAAAAATTGCCCTTAAGTACAATACGATTTTGCCTATTTTGCCCTTTAGTACAATGACATATCCTTTGCTATTATTTATAATCTATACGGTTTTATATAATTATCTTTACCCCACAGAATAATTAAAGTCAGAGGAGGTGTCTATATGAGACATAGATATAATAATTTTTTTATTTTTTGTTTAATTTTATTGATCTTTTTTTTGTTTACTGGGTGTCCTACTCAAGATACAAGCAGTAAAGATGATGGAAGTAGTAGCGGAAGTGATAGTGATAATGATGAGGTTCCGGAAACAAACTTGATTAAAACAATTGATACTGGTGGTAAGGTAGGTCTTGACACTTCAATAGCTGTAGATGGTTCTAATATTTATATTTCCTATTATGATGCTACTAATGGTGATCTTAAATTAGCAAAATCAACTGACAGAGGAGTTACATGGAGTACTAAAACAGTTGATCCTACAGGAACTGTAGGATTATATACATCAATTGCATTTGACAGTTCTCAGCTTTTTATTTCTTATTATGATTTAACTAATGCAAACTTAAAATTTGCAAAGTCATCAGATGGAGGGAACACATGGGATATTAAAACTGTTGATGCTTTAGGGGAAGTTGGTAAGTATTCCTCCATAGCTGTTGATGAAGATGTTTATGGTTATGTATATATTTCATATTATGATGAAACTAATAAAAATTTAAAATGTGCAATGTCTAGTAATAGAGGTAATAATTGGTATGCTACTGATATTAAAACTGTTGATTCTATGGGTATTAATGGAGCTGGGACTACTACCTCAATAACTGTAGATAGCAGTATTGTGTATATCTCTTATTCTGCATTTGCTGGTTCTGATTTTGATTTGAAATTTGCAAGGTCAACAAATTATAGTAGTACATGGAGCACTTTTATGGTTGATTCTGATGGATGGGTAGGATATTCTAACTCAATTGAAGCAGAAGGATCAAATATTTATATTGCCTATAGTGACAGCACTAATGCATATATTAAACTTGCAAGATCAACAAATTATGGAACATTATGGTGGTCAAGTGATATAGAAATAGTTGACGAAGACGGCGGAGCTGAAACTTCAATAGCATTAGATGGCTCTAATGTTTATATTTCATATTTTTATTTAACTTATACAAATTTAAAATTCACAAAGTCAATCAATAATGGAGTGACATGGAAATCTGAAAATATAAAGGTCGTAGATGATAAGAATGATGATGGGTATGTTGGGGAGTATTCGTCAATAGCAGTTGACGGTTCTTATGTTTATATTTCTTATTATGATTATGGAAATGGAGACCTTAAATTTGCAAGATCAATTGATGGAGGAGCAACATGGTAAAAGTTTTAATATTGGGGATAAAGCTTGATTTATTTTATTGCACCTTTCAGGTTTTTAAAACCTGAAAGGTGTTGATGTATATAATTATCCTATGCTAAAAGAATAACTAAAGTCAGAGGAGGTGTCTATATGAGACATAGATATAATAAATTTTTTATTTTTTGTTCGTTAATTGTATTTTTATTTAGCATTTTATTAATATGCTGCCCTGAACAAGGAGGAAGCAGCGGTGGCGGAGGAAGCAGCGGCGGCGGAGGAAGCAGTGGTGGAGGTGATGATAATCCACCAGCTCTAACTGTTTCTCAAATAGCTGCAGGAGCGGGGCATAATGTTGTATTGCTGAGCAATGGCACAGTAAAATGTTGGGGATGGAATGAAAATGGTCAGCTTGGATATGGAGATACTGAAGAGCGTGGTGATGAAGCAGGAGAAATGGGAGATAGTCTTTCTGTAGTTGATCTGGGTACAGGTCGAACAGCAAAGCAAATAGCTGCTGGAGAAAAGCATACAGTAGTATTGCTTGATAATGGCACAGTAAAATGCTGGGGTCGGAATGAATATGGTCAGCTTGGATATGGAGATACTGAAGACCGTGGTGACGAAGCAGGAGAAATGGGCGATAATCTTGCAGCAATTGATCTAGGTACAGGAAGAACAGCAGTGCAAATAGCTGCCGGAGCAAACCATACAATAGTATTACTTGATAATGGTACAGTAAAATGCTGGGGCTACAATAATGCGGGTCGACTTGGATATGGAGATACTATTCAACGTGGTGATAATGCAGGAGAAATGGGTGACAGTCTTGCAGCAGTTGATTTAGGTACAGGTCGAACAGCAAAGCAAATAGCTGCTGGCATTAATCATACAGTAGTATTGCTTGATAATAGTACAGTAAAATGCTGGGGAAGAAATGCATTTGGGGAGCTTGGATATGGAGATACTAATCACCGTGGTGATGAAGCAGGAGAAATGGGAGATAGTCTTCCAGCAGTTGATCTGGGTACAGGCCGAACAGCAAAGCAAATAGCTGCTGGGGGGATACATACTGTAGTTTTACTTGATAATGGCACAGTAAAATGCTGGGGTTACAATTTTTTTGGTCAGCTTGGTTATGGAGATACTGATCACCGTGGTGACGGTGCAGGTGAAATGGGTGATAGTCTTGCAGTAGTTGATCTGGGTACAGGAAGAATTGCATCACAAATTGCTACTGGGGATTACCATACAGTAGTAATACTTGATAATGGTTCAGTGAAATGTTGGGGCTACAATAATGCAGGTCCACTTGGATATGGGGATATTGATTGGCGTGGAGATGGGCCGGGAGAAATGGGAGATAGCCTTGCAGTAGTTGATCTGGGTACAGGCCGAACAGCAAAGCAAATAGCTGCCGGAGCAAACCATACAATAGTATTACTGGATAATAGCACAGTAAAATGCTGGGGATATAATGGATATGGCCAGCTCGGATATGGAGATTTTGATTGGCGTGGAGATGGGCCGGGAGAAATGGGTGATAACCTTCCGGCAGTTGATGTTTTTTAAGTCATTAAATTGGGGACAGAGCTTGATTTATTTTATTACACCAGCCAGGTTTTTAAAACCTGAAAGGTGTTTTTTTGAAATAAACAACTTTCATTTTTATATTTAGCCTAGGTGATTTTTTAAATAACCTAGGCTATTTTATTTTTGACCTAGGCCATATTTTTTTTTGCCTAGGTCACTTGACCATATTATGCTTTTATAATATAAAAAAGAAACAAGAAAATAGTATTTTTATTATCTCAAAGGAGAATATAGATGGCAATTCCATATATTATTTATAAAATAACAAGTCCTTTAAGCCGTGAGAAAACAGGAAAATATCATGCAAGAGTAAAAACCAGAGGAGAGATCACCTTAAGAGATCTTGCTGAAAGAATTTCACAAATATTTTCGTTAAGCGTACCGGATACAGTGGGAGTCCTTGAAGCTTTTATACAGATCATCCCGGAAGCATTGCTGAACGGCTATATGATCAAACTTGGTGATTTTGGGACTTATACATCTACTATCAGCAGTAATGGAGCCGAGTCGCCTGTTTCTTTTAAAAGCAATATGATAAAAAAGACTAATATTATTTTTAAGCCGGGTAAATATATTATGAAAAAAATAAAAAATGCAAGGTATGAAAAAGTGTAATGTTATAGATTTTTACAACGCCTGACAGGTTATGGAAAACTGACAGGTTCACAGGTGTTATTTGATTTATTATGGTAGTAAATTAAAATCTTTTAATATTCCTAATAATTGAGATCTATTCTCCACTCCAAACTTACTGTAAATGTTTGAGATATGAGCTTTAACAGTTCTTTCAGCAATGCCGATTTTTTCAGCAATATCTTTATTAATAACTCCATTTGCTACATGTTGGATTATTTCTGCTTCTTTATCTGTGATTTTGTAGAATGTTTTAAGCTGTTTTAATTCTTTTACTTCATGAGCAATAATAAGTATTCCTAATTTGTCTCCAAATTTATCATTAATAATAGAAAGCTTTGCATCCATAAGAGGCATTTCATTCTTATTGTTGATTAAATGAAATCTGCATGAAAAATCATTAAAAGAGTTGTTTTTTAATTTATCAATATTTTCATTTATTTTATCAAACTCAAAAATAATTTTTGATAAATCAGTGCCTTTTAACTGTATATTATTAACAAGTTGTTCTATTTTTTTATTTACAGAAATAATTTTATTATTAAGATCAAGTAATATAATTGTTTCTTTAATATTTGATAAAATATCTCTACTTATTTGTTCCGGAGTGATTTTAAGAAATTGATATTTAATTACAGCATAACTCAGTCCAATTAAATAAAAACTCATTCCAAGTGGTGCAATTCCTATACATTTATAATTGGTTACATTTGGAAGAATAAACGTTTCTATAATAATAACGGATGCTGCTATACTCATTGCAGGCAGAATAATTGCTATTTGTTTTTTTATTTTAATAATATCAGTTTTTTTAAATTTTATAATTAATAAAATAATTCCCAAAAAAAGGTATATTACAACCATTGAAATAAAAAGATATGTCCAGATATTACGGTAATTTATTACTCTATAATTAAAATATTTTTCGGTAATAAACTCTTTAATAAAGAAAATAGATTTTATATTCATTAATATAAGTAAGATAGCAGGTATATAAAAAAAAGTTATAAAGAGTTTTTTCTTAAGATAACCTGTTAATTCAATATAAAAATGTAAAGACACAGGGAAATATAGGAATATTCCAATCCCGCAGATTTTAAAAAAAGTTCTTAAAAGGTTTTGATCTTTTAAAGAATAAACAAAACTAAAAGAAAACGCAAATATAAATACTGTAATTGTTTTAAGAAAAAAAAGAATATTTATTTTATTTTTAGCATTAGTTTTTATTACATATAATCCTAATAAAAGAAAAATCAAAGAAATGAAAACATTTATTACTGATAAAGCATTAAAATATATCAATGTTTATCCCTTTGTATTATACTTTTTTAAAAAATTAAAAATTTTTTCGGTGTAATATATTTTTATTAAAATTGCCCTTTAGTGCAATATTATTTTACTTTTTTTCCCTTTAGTACAATGACACCCCCTTTGTGATTATATATAATCATATTGGTTTTATATAATTATCCTGTGCTTAAAGAATAACTAAAGTCAAAGGAGGTGTAATTTTTTTATAATTATATCAAATTTATTTATTTTTATTCAATAATAATTTAAATTATTGGGGAAAGCTAATTTTTTTATTACATCTGTTAGGGTTTAAAAAACTATCAGGTGTTGTGATTACAATATTATGATTTTTTCAGCATTTTGTTCTGGAATCAAATTAAAGTCTTTTAAAAATCCTAATAATTGGATTCTGTTATCCACTCCAAACTTATCGTAAATGTTTGATATATGTGCTTTAACAGTTCTTTCTGATATGCCGATTTTATCAGCAATATCTCTGTTAGTGACTCCATTTACAACATGCTGGAGTACTATTGCTTCTTTATTTGTAATTTTATAGAATGTTTTAAGCTGTTTTAATTCTTTTACTTCTTTGCCAATGATCAATATACCCAGGAAATCTCCAAATTTATCATTAACAATTTTAAAAGTAGCATCCATTAATATATTTGAGTTGTCATTCTTAGTAAAATGAATTCTTATAGAAAAACTGTTATAATTATCATTTATCATTTTATTTATTTCATTTTGTAGAGAAATGCTTTCTAATACAATTTTTGATAAATCATACAATTTTATATCAGATAATGAACAATTAAGTAATTTGCCTGCTTTATTATTTATGGTCATAATATTTAATTTATTATCAAGCAAGATAATTGCGTCATTAATGTTTTCAATAATGTCCTTGCTTACTAATTCGGGTGTTACAGATAGAAATTTAAATTTGACAATCGAATAATAGAAAGTAATAATCCAGGGTAAATAGAATGTTGCTGCTATACCAAAAGAGTTATAATCAGAAATAATAATCGGCATTATATGTACTTCCAAATTTGTTAAAACAGTTGCAATTGCTAATGCTATAATAAAAAGCATGGACATTTTTTTCTTTTTTACTACTTTTGATTTTTTATAAAACACAATTAGTATTATAAATGCAATTAATCTGCATAAATAAAAATATAAAATTAACAAAGCAAATGAAAGCTCTCCGGTTCGATAATCCAATATCCACAAATCGTTTTGTTGATGAATACTTTTAATAAAAATTGAAGTAAAAGCAAATTCATTTATTACAAAAAAAAGTACTGGAATATATAATAAATAAATTAAATTTTTATATTTTTTGTCAGAGTAAAAAAATTCAATACAAAAATGAGGAACCAGGGGGTAAAATATCCATCCAAGAGTAGAAATTTTATACCAAATAAAAGCGGTTTCGGTAATTTTGGTTGAAAGACCATATAAGCAGGTAAAAGACCAGAGGCTTAAAAAAAGGCATTTAATAAAAAAAAGTTTGTTTATTTTTGATTTTATATTTATAGTAAAAATATAAAGTCCAATAAATATGTAAAAAATAAATGTAATGAAATGTACTGTAGAAATTATATTCATAAGCAAAACATTTTTATAATGATTAAAATAATTATATTATTAAAAGTTCAATATAAATATTTTTAAAATTGCCCTTTAGTACAATATATTTTTATTAATATTGCCCTTTAGTACAATATTATTTTAATTTTTTTGCCCTTTAGTACAATGACACCCCCTCTGTGATTATATATAATCATATTGGTTTTATATAATTATCTTGTTCTTAAAGAATAATTAAAGTCAAAGGAGGTGTCTTTATTTTAATAATTATAACAAATTTACTCCATTTTATCCAATAAGAATTTTAATAATTAGAGACAAAGCTTCACATCGGCACTGTGAGGCTAAAATTCACATTTTTAATAAATCAACATTTTTTTTAACATAGATAATTTATTTTCAATTAAATGCAAAGGGGGTATCTTTATGAGACATATAATCAATAAATTTTTTATTTTTAGTTTAATTTTATTTGTATTTTTTTTATTTGCTGGATGTCCTGAACAAGGAGGAAGCAGTGGCGGTGGCAGCAGTAATGGAGGAGGTGGTGATGAAGGAGGCATTATTTATATTATCAGTTATAATGGTAATGGAAATACAGATGGAAGTGTTCCTGCATCAACAAATTATGATAAAGATAGTACAGTTACTGTAGCATCTAATAGTGGGAATCTTTTAAGAATCAATGTATCCGGAGTATCATATAAATTTGATGGATGGAATACCAAAGCTGATGGAAGTGGTACTGATTATGTGGAAGGAACAGGGACTTTTACCATAACATCAAATATTACACTATATGCCCAGTGGGTGCCATATTCTGTACAGGATGTTGGACCTGCAGGCGGCTATATTTTTTATGATAAAGGAGATTACACAGATGATTGGCGCTATATGGAAGCTGCTCCTAGTGATTGCAGTACAACAGGTTATTACTGGGGAACAACGGGTACTGATGTTGGAGCAGATGGTTATGGACTTGGTGATGGTCATACAAATACTATTTATATAGTAGTTAATGACCCTGCAAGTGATACAGCAGCAGATTTATGTGTAAATTATAGCATTGAGAATGGAGGTATTGTTTTTGATGACTGGTATTTACCTTCGGATGACGAGTTAATTTTGATGTATTCGGTTCTTCATCAAAATGGATTGGGTAATTTTAGTAGTTTATACTGGAGTTCTTCTGAGATTGGTTCAACCATGGCTAGAGGACGACATTTTACTGATGGTAGTATTTATAGTGGAACTAAATCAAATCCAATCGGAGTTCGTGCTCATAGGACGTTTTAA
>CAZYID010000076.1:0-14554 GCA_964646595.1 uncultured Spirochaetales bacterium
TTTAATTTTCTTAGACATATTGAAAGAACTAAAGTATTATTATTTATGATAAATATTGAAGATGATGATTATTTAAAACAATTTGATCAATTAAAATATGAATTAAACAATTATTCAGATACTCTTTTAAAAAAACCTTATATTGTAGTAGCTTCAAAAATGGATTTAGAAAATAGTAACGAGAAATTCCAAATGCTTAAAGATTCTTTAGGAGAAGATATTAAACCTATTTCTTCAATAACACGATATGGATTAAAGGAGCTATTATATTTTCTAAAAGAAAAAATACATGAAGTCGAAAATAAATAATGATTGATTTAAAAAATAAAAAAATTGCTGTTTATGGCGGTAGTTTTAATCCTATTCATATCGGGCATTTAATTACAGGATTTGATTTAATTGAAAAGTTAAATTATGATTATGTAATTTATATTCCAGCAAATATTCCGTCTCATAAAAAATTAATTGATCCTGCAAGTCAAAAGCACAGATTAAAAATGATTAAGTTATCTATAAAAGGAATAAAACAGTTTTTAACATCAGATATAGAGATAAAAAAAGGCGGTATTTCTTATACTATTGATACTATAAGAGAATTAAAGAGAATTCATAATAATAATAATAAAATTGGAGTGGTTTTTGGAGATGATTTAGTGGATGATTTGTCTACATGGAAAGAAATAGATTCATTATGTAAAATATCTCAATTAATATGTATGAATCGGAATAATATAAAAAAAATAAAAACTGAATATAATATAAAATGGCTGGAAAATCGCATAATTAATATAAGTTCTTCAGAAATACGAAAAAGAATTAAAAATAATTTACCGATAAATTTCTTAGTAACAGATAAAGTTAAAGATTTTATTTATAAAAAGAAGCTGTATATATAAGGGATTATAATTTATGGGAAAAACGTTTAATAGAGATAAAAGTGGATATTCCGGATGGATTATTATATCAATTATTACAATTCTTATTTTAAGTACAATTTTTATCGGACAATTTTTTAAAAGTGAAGAAAAAATAAAATTAGCTTTTAAAAACGGACAAATTGTATCATTTTTAACTCTTGTTACAAATGAAGATAATATAATAAAAGGTTGTTTTGTTTTATTCTTTCATCCTAAGACAAATAGATGTGCAGTTATTTCTATTTTACCAAAAACATATATTCATTTTGGCAATAAACATGGTTACTTAACTATTGAAGAAGCACTGAAGAAAAATATAAGTCATGAAGATTATTTGGAAGGAATTTCAAAATTAATTGGTTATGATATTACTTATTATATTTTTGTAGAAAAGGAAAATTTAGTAAAATTAATTGATATAGCCGGAGGAGTAAAAATTTATTCTGATGGGTATAAATACCCTTCATTAAAAGTTAATATTCCTGAAGGATCGATATTACTTGATGGAGATAAATCAATAGAATTTTTGTCTTTCATTATTGATGAAGAAACTAATGCTGAGTATAAACAATTAAATAGGATCCTGGATTATATTAATGGATTATTAATATTAAAAAGTAGTTTTTTTGATGGTTTAAATGATAAGATTTTAGTAAATCATCTATATAGAAAAATAAAAACAAATATATCTATAAGTGAATTTTTAATAATTTATAAAGAATTATTAGAGAAAAACAAAGAAGGTATTACTGATTATTCAAAAGGTATGAAAAGAATCATATTATACTGTGATAAAAAAAGTATTGCCGGATATGAATATATTTATATGCCAAAAAAGTCCGGTGATTGGATAAAAAGAGAGGTTATTGAGGCAATAGATATTTTAGGAGAATATTATAAAGATTATGATGATCAGAGAATGGTTATTGAAATTTTAAACGGTACTGATATTTCCGGCCTTGCATCAAGAGCAAGAAATTATATATTAAGTTATGGATTTAATATTTCTAAAATAGAGAATGCTGAAAGAGAAGATTATGAAAATACTATGTTGATTGTTTATAGAAACGAGCAGGAAGCAAAAAAATTAGCAGATTTAATAAATTGCAAGAAAATAGTATATGGTGAAGAAGTAGAAGAAATCAACGCTGATGTTACATTGATATTGGGTAAAGATTTTGACGGAAGACTTGTAAGATAATTTTAATTAAATAAGAAGAATTTTTTATAATTCTACTTGATAGGTGATTAATCATTATATTATAATGTTTATTAGTTTATTTTTTTGGATGTGAATTTGTTTAGTATTAGATATAAAATATTAATTATTGTTATTCCGCTTTTAATTGGAAGTATGATTATCCTTACAATTACTTCAATTGGATTTTCCCGTAATGGTATAAGTAAAATAGCAAAAGAATTTTTAGGATATAAAATTAATGAAATAATTCAAAAAAGTAATAATGATATACAGGATGTTAAAGAACTTGGTCATTATAATGATGAAATGAAAGAAGTCATTCAAAGCGGTATTGAACAGTATTCAAGAAGTATTATTAAAAAAGATATTGAGTCTGTTGTTGCAATTGATTCTAAAGGAATTATTAAAATGTCAACTGATCCTTTTCTTAAAGTTGATGATGAATTTGAATTTTTTCACATGTTTGAATATTCTGATGACAATTGGATTTCATTTAAAGTAAAAAATCTTAAAAAAGTTGGGTATTTTCTATATTTTGAAGAATGGGATTGGTATTTTTTATTATCTGCTTACTCACATTTGTTTTATAAAGATGCGAATTTGATAACAATATATTCAGTGATTATATTAATTGCAAGTATTATTATAATGATAATATTACTTTATTTATTTATTAATTATATATTAATGCCGTTGAAAAATATTGTATCTACAATGACTGATATAATTAAATTGAATGATTTATCAAGTAGAGTACCGGTAGATTTTAGTGATGAAATTGGTGAATTAGGATTTACATTTAACAGTATGCTGCAGGAGTTAGAAGTTGCATATAATCAGATAAAAGAGTATGCATTTCAAACTGTATTATCTCAAAAAAAAGAAGAAAGAATAAAAAATATGTTTCAAAAATATGTTCCTCAGGATGTAGTAAATGAAATTGTTCAAAATCCGGATCAAGCATTAATAGGGAAAAATGCAAAAGTATCGGTTTTATTTTCAGACATTAGAAGTTTTACTACAATATCTGAGACATTAAGTCCTGAAGTAATAGTTGATTCATTAAATAGATATTTTACAATAATGGTAGATATTATTTATAACAGAAGAGGAGTTATTGATAAATATATCGGCGATGCTATAATGGCAATATTTGGTGCACCTAAAGCTTATGTTGATGATGTCCAACAGGCAATTTATGTAGGTTTAGAGATGCTGGATAAATTAAAATTTTTTAATGAAGAACAAAAGAAAAAAAAGCTTCCTGAATTTAAGATAGGAATAGGAATAAATTATGGAGATGTTACAGTAGGTAATATTGGAACTGCTCAGAAAATGGATTACACAGTAATTGGAGATGCGGTTAATTTAGCTTCAAGATTAGAAGGATTAACAAAAGTGTATAATGTTCCTATAATTATTTCAGAGGATGCTTTTACTTTTTCTAAAAATTATTTTTATTTTAGAGAAATAGATAGAGTAAAAGTTAAAGGAAAATTGAAACCAGTAAAAGTATTTCAACCGGCAAGAAAATTGAATACTGACATAAAAAAAGCCTGGGGATTTTATAATAATGGAGTTGCTCTATTTCTTGAGAAGAGATGGGAAGAAAGTGAGAAATCTTTTTTAAAAGCTTTAGATTTATTAGGTGATAATGACTTTATAACTTTAAAGTATTTAGAAGATATTAAATATTTTAGAATCCATCCTCCTACAAGAGATTGGGATGGAACTACAACAATGAAATATAAATAGAAATATAAATATAAATATAAATAATAAAAGACTTTAAATCGTAGTAAGAAAACATGAAATTACTTACTTCTGATTATTGATTTCTGTTGAATTTATTCAAAAGAATATGGAGATTAAAAATGGCTAGAATAGCAATTTTTGCTTCAGGAAATGGTTCTAATTTTGAAGCTATTGCTGCAAATTTTATTAATGACTCAGAAAATGAAGTTAAATTGCTTATCTGTGATAAAGAAAAAGCATTTGTTTTAGAAAGAGCAAAGAAATTTAATGTTTCGTATGAATTAATCAAATATCAAAAGGATGAACGTGAATTAGCAGAAAATAAGATAATAAAAATAGTAAATAAAAATAATATTGATGTAATTTTTTTAGCAGGGTATATGAAAATATTAAGTCCTTTTTTATTAAAAAATATTTCAATACCAATTATTAATATTCATCCTTCAATTCTCCCAAAATATAAAGGTATAAATGCCATTGAAAAAGCTTTTGAATCAAATGATAAAGAGATTGGGATTACAATTCACTATGTAGTTGAAGAAGTTGATTCCGGTGAAATTATTTTACAGGAAAAAATACCATTAGTTAGAGAAAAAGGATTAGATTTTATTGAACAAGAGGTTCATCAACTGGAACATAAGTGGTATCCTGTAATTGCTAAAAAAATTTGTGACAAATTAAATTTAGATAAAAAAAAATAGTATTTTATTAGGAGGCAATTATGTCAGATGAATCAAAAGAAATAGGAAGGATTGGATTTGACAGCAGTGGAGAGCCTGTAATTAGAGAACCAATTATTATTAAGCTTTCCTCTTATCGAAATTCTAAATTTATTGATATCAGGAAATATTATGAAGCTGATAATGACTGGAAACCTACAAAAAAGGGAGTAACTTTGACCGGCGAGCAATTAAATGAATTCCAAAAAATGTTAAAAGATAATGAAAATGATATCAATAATTGGTTTAAAGAAGAATAGTAAGTATCTTTTTAGTAAAAATACTTTTTCTTTGTTAAAAAAAAGATATATAATAAATTTTTAAGACATCTTTTATTTAGTTTTTATAAAATATAATTTATAAAAATAAATGTGATAAAAATGAATTTTTTAAAAGATAATAAATTATTTAGAGGAAAAATTATGAAGAGAACCGAAAGAATTATCTGGGTATCAATTGTCTCACTACTGATATTTTTAGCTTTATTTGCATTTTTTATTAAAGAAGCGCGTGCTAAAAATTTAGATTTAAAAAATATATATATAAATAAATTTTTGCAGGTATTAGAAGTAGTAGAAAAAGACTATGTTGATGAAGATATTGATCATAAAAAGTTAATGAATGGTGCAATTAAAGGTATGCTTGAGGCTATAGGTGATCCTCATACAGTTTATTTGTCTGAAAAAGAAATGAAAGATATGTTAGAAACCTCTAAAGGACGTTATGGCGGTGTTGGAATGTTAATATCTGAACAGGAGAAAAAGATTGTTGTAATTTCTCCTTTTGAGGATTCGCCGGCATATAAAAAAGGAATAAAAGCAGGTGACTTTATTCTTACTGTTGATGATGTTTCTTTAGAAGGTAAAACTTCAGAAGAAGCAGCGAATTTATTAAGGGGTGAGCCCGGAACAACAGTAAAAGTTGAAATTCTCAGTCGTGATGTAACTTATACTGTTGAGATAAAAAGAGCTTTAATTGATCTTCCATCTGTAAAACATGCTATTATTAATGATAATTATGGTTATTTAAGAATTATTCAATTTGCAGGTACAACAGATAAACATGTTAAAGATGCGCTTATTGAATTTAAACAAAAAAATGTTAAAGGAATTATAGTTGATTTGAGACATAATCCAGGAGGCTTATTAGGTCAGGTTATAAAAATTATAGATTTTTTTCAAAATGAAGGTGTTATTGTTTCAACTATAGGTAGAGATGCTTCACAGACAGATGTTAGTAATGCCTCAAAATTAACTACTATTGTTAATGAAGATATACCTGTTGTTGTAATAGTTGATAAAGGATCTGCCAGTGCATCTGAGATATTTGCCGGAGCTTTAAAAGATACTAAACGAGGAATTTTAATTGGCGAGAAAACTTACGGTAAAGGTTCTGTTCAAACATTTTATAGTTTAGGAAAAGACGGTTTTAAAATGACAATAGCAAAGTATTATACACCTTCTAATAAAGTAATTGACGGTGTGGGGATTGAACCTGATATTGAAGTAAAAGAACCGGAATTAACAGAAGTTGAAAAAACAGCGTTAAAAAAGATATATGAAGATAAAGTAATTGATGATTTTGCTAAAAAGAATACTAATCCAACAGAAAAAGAAATAGATGATTTCATAAATGTTTTATATAAAAAAGGTTATAATTTATCAGAAAGATATTTAAAAAAATTAATTAGAAATGCTGTAGAATTTGATAATGATAAAAGACCAATTTATGATTTAGAATTTGATGTTCAATTACAAAAAGCTTTAGAATTATTTGATAATAATATAATTAAAAAAAATAAAGAAGTATTTTATTTAGACAAAAAGAAAATTAAAAATATTAAATCTGATATAACAAAAATTAATAATAAAAAAGAAGATATTAAAAAAGACAATAATGAAAATGTTTTTATATTAAGTTTTAAACCAAACAGTTTTGTACTATTAAATAATGAAAAAAAATATTTAGATAATATAGTAAAAATTCTTTTAAAAATTCCAAACAAAAATATTTTAGTTGTTGGACATTCTGCAGAATCAGGGACTGCAATAGAACAAATGAGATTATCATTACAAAGGGCACAGTATATTGCAGATTATCTTAAAAAAAATGGTATCCCTTCAGAACGTATAACTCATATGGGTAAAGGAGCAACTGAGCCAATAACTTCAAATAATACTGAGAAAAATCGGCAAAAAAATAGAAGAGTAGAAATAAATATTAAAAATAACAAATAATTTTAAAAAAATATTTTTTAAAAATAAGTAAAATGGAGTAATATTTGGGAAAAATAGCAATTTATCCAGGAACATTTGATCCTATCACATATGGTCATATTGATATATTAAAAAGAGGGATGAAAATTTTTGATAAAATTATTATAGTGTTAGCTAAGAATACTCAAAAAACAACCTTATTTACGTTAGAAGAAAGAGTAACTCAGGTTAAAAAAGTTGTAAATGATGATAATTTATTAAAAAATGTCACTATTGATATTTTTGATGGTTTACTGGTTGATTACTGCAAGAAAACGAATATAAATATAATTATTCGTGGATTAAGACCTCTGGTAGATTTTGAATATGAGTTCGAAATGGCAATGGCAAATAGAGAGATGTATAATAATATAGAGACATTTTTTATTTTAACAGATCAAAAGTATTTTTATTTACGAAGTTCATTAATAAAAGATATTGTTAAATTAGGCGGGAATGTTTCTGGTTATGTACCGGATAGTATTAAAAAATTATTAATAAAAAAAATTGGATAAAATTTTTGTTTAAATTAAAATGTTATAATATCTTGACATTTTTTTTTTAATGTTTTAGTATCAGCAACGTTTTTTAATAAAAAAATAATTTAATAAATAATAATTTAATTGAGGATAAATATGGCAGTACCAAAGCATAAAATATCAAAATCAAGAACAAGAAGCCAGAGAAGAATAAATATGAAAATGAATTTACCACAAATGACAAAATGTTCTGAATGCGGTGAATTAACTCTTTCTCATAGAGCTTGTATTCATTGCGGATATTATAAAGGTAATCTTGTTGTTGAGGTTGATAAAGGTTGAGAATAGGAATAGATGTTGAATCAGGTGAGCGCCCTTTTCAAGAATTTGTAAAAGGTGCTTTAAAATCTATTCAATATTTTTCAAATATTCATATATATATTATTGGTAATACAAATAATATAAAAAAAAAATTCAAATCTATTAATAACATTCCCAATATAACTTTAGTTGATGCTAAAGAAGTTATTACAATGAATGAAAAACCAATAGCAGCATTAAAGAAAAAGAAACTATCAACAGTTTCTATTGGGATTGAAATGTTAAAAAACAATGAAATTGATGTTTTCTTTTCAGCAGGGAATACCGGAGCTACTGTTGTTTCTTCAGTATTATCACTTGGAATGATTGATGGTATTAAAAGACCGGCTATGGCAACTTTTTTTCCAAGAATTGGCGGAGGTGAAACACTTATTATTGATATCGGAGCAAATCCGGATGCGAATGAAAAAGATTTGTATAATAATGCGGTTTTAGGAAAAGCTTACTATTATTTAATATGGAACAAAATTAATCCAACAGTTGGTTTATTAAATATGGGAGCCGAATCAGGAAAAGGAACTTTAGAGATAAATAAGGTCTATAAAACAATTGAAAATATTCCAGGATTTATTGGAAATGTTGAAGGATATAATGTTTTTAATGGTTCTGTAGATGTTGTTGTTTGCAATGGTTTTATAGGAAATTCAATATTAAAAATAGCAGAAGCAACAAGGAAATATTTTATTTATACATTAAAAAAATCATTATCAAAAGATTTAAAAATTTCAAAATTTGAGAAATTTATTTTAGGTATTTTTAATTTATCAAAATTATATAAACAAAAGAAAAATATCATTACAGGGATGTTATTACCTAAATATTATGGTGCAGCACCTTTATTGGGAGTTAATGGTTTAGTAATGATTGGACATGGTAGCTGTACATCAAGGGAATTGATTAATGCAATAGAATTAACATATAAACTGTATTCTCTTAATTTTTTAAAAAAGATTGTTGATTATACTAAAAAAATGTTAAAAAAATATTGACAAATATGCGTTGATAAATTATGTTACTTAAGTATTTTTATTTCAAGGGGGATTTAATGTCGGAGATTTTCGATAAAGTAAAATCTGTCATAGCTGAAAGATTATCAATTGATGAAAGTAAAATTACAGAAAGTTCTTCTTTTATTGAAGATTTAGGTGCAGACTCTTTAGATACTGTTGAATTAATAATGCAATTAGAAGAAGCATTTGATATGCAGATTCCAGATGAAGATGCAGAAAAATTAACAACAGTTGGCGATGCAATTAAATATATTGAAGAACACAAAAAATAATAAAATTATTTTCTTTAAATTGTATACTTTTTGGGGAATTTTTTAATTAAATTTATAAGAATTTATTGATGAATTAATTAAAATAATTCCCCAAATTATATTTAACAAATTAGATTATTAATTTGTTAAATATAATAAAAAGTGTAAATTTTGTTACAATTTAATTTCTTAATTATTATTATTAAAATATTATAATAAGTCATAAGTAGATAATATATCATTAAAAATAAATTAATATAAAATCGCAAATATTATTATTAAAAAAATAGGATTAAATTTGCAGATTAATTTTGAAAGAAAGAAATCATTAAAAGAATTTTTAAAAAATATACAGATCAATTTTAGAGATTATAAATTATTAAATTTATCTTTATCTCACAGATCATATGTTAATGAAAATAACTTACCTGAAAATAATGAAAAATTAGAATTTTTAGGGGATTCTATTTTAGGATTTGTAATTACAGAATATTTATTTAAAAGATTTACTGATCAAAGTGAAGGGTCTCTAGCTAGAATAAAATCTTTTGTTATAAGTGAAAATACTTTATCAAAAGTAGCAAAACGTATTAATTTAAATAAATATATATTAATTGGTAAAGGTGAAGAAAGTTCAGGAGGAAGAAATAAAAAAACAATAATTTCTGATGCTTTTGAAGCGTTTTTAGGAAGTTATTATTTAGATACAAATTTTAATAAAATTAAAAATTTGATAATCAAATTATTTAAAGTTGAGATAGACCTGGTTATTAAAGATAAACACGAAAAAGATTATAAAACTTTATTGCAGGAGTTTTCTCAAAAAAAATATAAAGTTTGTCCTGTATATAATTTAAAATCAACCAAAGGGCCTGAGCATGACAGGACATTTTACGTGACTGTATGTATAAATAAAAATATTTTTGGCACCGGAGAAGGAAAGTCTATAAAAGATGCTGAAAAAATAGCAGCTAAAAGTGCTTATAATAAAATAAACTCACCTATATTAAGATCAATTCCTAAAAAAAAATTTAAGAAATAAATGAACATAATTATAATAAATAGTTATTAGATAAATATGATAATTAATGTTGGCAATGTTGTTATTGGTCAAAAACCCATTCCTATTCAGACAATGATCAAAAACAATATTATTGATATTGATAAAACAATATCCAAAATTAAAAATTTATCAATTATTGGCTGTGATATAATTAGAGTTGCTGTTCCGGATAAAAATTCTATTACTTACCTAAAAGAAATAATAAAAAATTCAGAAATTCCAATTGTCGCTGATATACATTTTGATTATAAATTAGCAATTATGTCTATTGAAGCAGGAGTGCATAAAATTCGTATTAATCCTGGTAATATTACCAAGAAAGTAAAAGTTAAAAATATTATTGATTGTTTAAAAGAATATAATATTCCTGTCAGAATTGGGATAAATAGCGGTTCATTGCCATTTCATTTAATAAAAAAATATAATAATGATGTTATTAAGATTATGATAGAATCAGCAAAAGAAGAAATTAGTTATTTCGAAGAATATGGTTATAACAAAATAGTACTTTCATTTAAATCATCTAATGTTTTAGAAACTATTAAAATTAATAGAATTGCAAAAAAAGAATTTGATTTTCCTCTGCATATTGGAGTTACAGAAGCAGGTGATATTATTGATGGTACTGTAAAAAATACTTCAGGATTATCAATTTTATTAAATGAAGGAATAGGGGACACTATTAGAGTCAGTTTAACGTCCGGTGAAGAGGATGAAGTTAAAGTAGGAAAAAAAATTTTAGAATCAATTGGATTAGCAGAATCAAATATTGATATCATAAGCTGTCCTACATGCGGTAGAACCGAAACAGATATAGGAAAAATTGTTTCAGAAATTAAAACAAAAATAACATATAAAAGATTTAAAAAAAATATTAAAATCGCAGTAATGGGATGTATTGTTAATGGTCCTGGAGAAGCAAAAAATAGCGACTTTGGGGTTGCCTGCGGTAAAAATAAGTCGATAATATTTAGAGATGGAAAAAAAATAAAAGTAATCAAAAATAATTCAATTTTAAAAGAACTACTATTATTATGTAATGAATATGATGAGAAATAAAAATTTTCTTTTTTTTATAATTATTTATTTATCTATTATCTCTTCAATTATTTTTGCAAATAAAAAAAATAATGATCCAAGCTGGGTTTATTTAAAAAATGCAGAAAACTTAAAAGAAAAGGGAGAATATTCTTCAGCAATAATTGAAGCAAGAAAAGCTAGAATGAAATATATTGATGAGCAGATTAATAAATATTATAAAGAAATAAGAGAAATACATAGAGATAAGATTGAATATGAATTAAAAAAAATGGTTGATAAAAAAAGAGAACAATTATTATTAAATGATAATTATCCTCAATATCATGAATTAATGGGAGATTTATATTCATTAACAAATTTTATTTCTGAATCAGAAAAAGAATACAAACTTGCATTATCTCAAAAAAAATACTTTGCATATCCTGATAAAAATATAGAAATTAAATATAAAATAGCTAATATATATAGTAAAAAAAATAATTATGAACTTCAAGATATAGTCTATAGAGAGATTACAAAAGAATATTTTAATAAAAAAAATGTTTCTTATTGGGATAGGATTAAAATTAATATTAAGAATGATTTATCATTAAGCCATGTTTTTAGAATTTATAGAATAGAAGGTATTGAATATTTAGAAGCATTATATAAAATAGGCAGAAGATCTGCGATGCTCAGAAGAAAGAATGAAGAATCTTTATTTTATTTAGTAAATGCCGCTATTGTTTGGATGACATATTATTCTGAATTAATTAGAAAATATCATTTTGAATTTCAATATTCTAATCCAACAGATTTTATTAATTTTATATCAAAAGATAGACTATATGAATATGAAACTGAAGAATATATAATTGATGAAATCTTTTTTTTTATCGGATATGTTTTTCATATTGAAAATGAATATGAAATGAGGGATTATTATTTTAAACTATCATTGATTTTTAGTAAAGGTACAAAGCGTGAAGAAGAAATGAAAAAGAGAATAGAATATTTTAAAATAGATAAAGATTATATTTTAACATTTGAAGAAATTAAGTAAAAAATTTTTTTTAGATTTCATCTTCTCCAGTAAAGGTTTCCATGTTTTTTATCAAATCGTTTTGAACTTCAATGTTATTTATGTTTTTTTGTTCAATATTTTCTTTATTATTATCCATTATAATTCCTTAAAATTTAACCATAAAATAAAATATTAATAAAACTAGAATTGAAAATATTAATAATAACCATGGAATAAAAAATATTATATTATTCAAAATTTTAATTTTTTTCATTTTATTGGTAATATTATTTATTCTTTTTTCCCATTTGTTATATAATTTTTTAGAAATTTTTTCTTTATTGATTTGGGAAAAAATATCTTTTGCATTATTATAATTTGATAAATCATAATGCAATAATGATAAATTAAATAAAGCAAAATTATAAAAATCAGAATCAATAGATATTTTTTTTAAATAAAATAAAGTGTCATTTAGTAATCCTATGTGTTGATAACAAATAGAGAGATAAAATAATATTTCATCTTTATAATTATCTGGATATTTTTTTAAAGCATTTTTAAAATAATTAATAGCTAAAATATGCTTTCCTTTTGTAAAATAAATTTTTCCTAAATTTATTATTGCTTTAATATTATTTTTATCAATAAATAAAATTTCATTTAAAATCTTAATGCATTGATCAAATAATTTAATTTTATATAAAGTTGCTGCATAAATGAATAAAGTATCTGTATTAATTAAATATTGTGAATTTTTTTCAAAATAATTTAATATATCATCATATTTTTTTGTTTTAAAAAGTGTTTTAAGAATAATTAAATTATAAAAAAAATTATCATTATATTTATTATAATATGATTTAAGTAAATTATATGATAAATTATATTTATTATCTAAAAGATGATAAAGTGATATAGAAAGAGCATCAATAAACAATTCTGAAGAATCAGGGATAATTTCTTTTATAGAATTAAGTGAAATATTTAAATTTAATTTATTTTTTATACATATATAATAACTTAATAAAATATAAAAAGAATTAAATGTCCTTTCAGTAATTTTATTAAAATAATATATTGTTTTTTTATGATTGTTTAATTTTACATAAGAAAAAATAATATAATATAAAATTTCAGATTTGTCTAAATTAGGATTAAATAATGCTTTTTTTAGATATGCAATTGCTCTTTTATGATAACCATTATTTGTTAAAAATGCCCCATATAAAAAAAAGTATTCTGATTTTAAAAATGATGATTTATTTATTAAAAAAAAGTTATATTTTTCTTTTTTTAAAAATAAAAGTCCGTCACTAAAATCCCCTTTATCCAATTGGATTCTTGCTTTTTTTAATATTGCATTTTTATTAAAAAGATTCATTTAAGATATCTAAACCATGTATAAAATGAATCTACAATTTTTTCTCCATATGTTTTATGCATTCTTGATATTTTACTCATTATCTGAGAATGTGTTTTTTCATTTACTGTTTCATTAGAAGCCATTAAATCAAAATCATCGGCAAGACCTACGATTAAAGAGAGTTCATGTATATCTTCTTTTTTAAGTCCAATAGGAAATCCTTCACCTGTTAATTTTTCTCTATGCTGTTGGATAATTAATAATGAAAGCTGTCTAAAGTTATCTCCTAATTCGATTAATATTTTATTACCAATACTTGGATATTTTTTGTATAAATTTATTTCTGTTTCATCATATAAAAGTCTTTTTTTTTCTGACATAATTTTTGGTAGTTTTAAGAAACCAATATCATGCAATAAAGCTCCGGTAAGTACAATTTCACTTCTTAGTCCGTCATAATGTGATTTTTTTTCTTGAATACCTAAATCTATTATTGTTGCAATTATTCCAACTCTAATAGAGTGAATAAAAAGTTTTTTTGAATGCTGATAAATAATTAATAAATATTTGGCGAGATGCGGATTACCGTTTATAATACTTATTAACAATTTTTCACATTCTTTTCTCTTTTCATAATCAAGATGATGTGTGTCATTAAGTTTAAATATTTTTGAAGTTTTTAAAATTTTAATGGAATTAGCGGCAATTGATTTTCTGATTTTATCAGTTGTATTATGATCTACTGTAGATACAACTTCTATTGGTCTGTGTATTTTTCCTTCTAATTTTTCCAGATCTTTTATAGTCAGTATTTTTTCAATATTTATCAGAATTTGGTCTTTATAATAAAAAGGTTTAAATAACCTATATGTATTACCTGAATTAATGAGTTCTATTAGTTCATTTAATTTAAATTTTTCAACAGTCATTAATATTTCTCTATATAATTATTATATAAAAATTCTTATATTAAAAAAGATAAATTTTTTTAAAAAAAATAAATAAAAAAATGTGGGGTATTAATTTTTTACTTTTTTTTATTTTAAGAGCAATTTTTTGCTATTTCATCACCAACTTCAGTAGTTGTCATTCCCATATGCCCTGCATTCATTG
>CAZYID010000077.1:0-14365 GCA_964646595.1 uncultured Spirochaetales bacterium
AAAAAATCATCCCATCTCCAATAAAAACTAAAAATTGTTGTTGTAATAAGAGCTGGTGTGAGTAAAGGTAGAATTATTTTATAAAAAATCATAAACCTGCCGCAGCCGTCAATTTTTGCTGATTCATCCAGCTCAATTGGTATGCTTCTTATAAATTGAATCATTAAAAAAATAAAAAAAGGCTGCCCTAAAAACATTGGGACAATTAAAGGAGCAAAAGTATTAATCCAGCCAAGTTTAAAAAATATTATAAATTGCGGAATCATTACTACCTGATAAGGTAATATCAAAGTAAGCATCATACAAACAAACCAAAATTTACTGCCTAAAAATTTAATTCTTGCAAACCCAAATGCTACTAAAGCAGAAGAAGCCACTGTTCCTAAAGTTGCAAGAATTACATAAAAAAAAGAATTCCTAAAAAATGTAGCAAAAGTTGTTGATCCTACATAATTCCAGCCTCGTATATAATTATCAAATTTAAAAATACTTGGTAATAAATTTGGATTTCCAAAAATCTCACTATTATCTTTAAAAGAACTAAAGATCATCCATAAAACAGGATAAAGCATAATTAATGCAAAAATATTTATAAATAAATGATAGAATGTTTTTTTTAAAATTTTATCTTTTCTCATTATACTCAACTTTCCTTTGATTCATAATACACCCAGGAAGATGAAGATTTAAAAACAAATAGAGTAAACAAACCTATAATTAATACTAACATCCATGCCATAGCACAACCAAACCCCATTTGATAATACGAAAAAGCTTTTTGATATAAATAAAGAGAATAAACCAAAGTACTATTCATTGGATCTCCACTGCCTCCAGAAATAATAAATGCTTGGGTAAAAATTGTAAAACCATTAATTAACTGCATAACTAAATTAAAAAAGATTACAGGCGTTAACATTGGGATTGTAATATTAAAAAATTTTTGAATGTTACTAGAACCGTCAATTTCGGCTGCTTCATAATAACTCTCCGGGATCTGTCTTAATCCAGCTAAAAATATAAGCATTGATGAACCAAATTGCCAAACAGCTAATATTATCATTGTCCAGAGAGCTGTTTTTGGATTACCAATCCATGAAACATCTACTTTTATACCAATTAAATTCAATATTGAATTTACCAAACCATCATTCATAAAAATCCTGCGCCACATTACTGCAATTGCAATACTGCCTCCAATAATTGAAGGAAGATAATAAATCGTTTGATAAAATCTCTGCATCCTCATTCTTTTGTTAAAAAGCATTGCAATAAAAAGAGCAAAACATAACCTAAGCGGTACAGCAACAAAAACATAATAAAAAGTTACTCCAAGTGATTTCCAAAATAATTTATCTTTAAACATTTCTATAAAATTCATTAAACCATTAAAAACAGGGGCTGAAAGCAAATCATATCTTGTAAATGAATAATATACTGATACAAATATAGGAATAATTGTAAATGCAAAAAAGCCTAAAAGCCAGGGTGAAATAAAAAGATAACCCGCAACATTATTAGAAATTATTATTTTATTATTTGAATTTATTACTAGCTTTTTTAAACTTGTCATTTTTTTGTGCTTTCATACCTTTTTTATATTTAAAATATATTAGAAAGCCAGCTATAAAAATCTAGCTGGCTATTAAAAAATCATAATTACAATTTTAATGCTATTTCTTATTTTTTGCTAAAATTTCATTTGCCTGTTTAATAAATTTAGATGCAGCATCTTCTGGAGATGTTTTTCCAAATAAGACTTCTTGATCAATAGTCTTAAATAGCTTAAGAACTTCTCCAGTTCCAACTGGATCAGGTGGATCAATTGGACTTGAATTGTCACCAACAAGTTTAATAAAATCAAAAACTTGTTGAGCAACAGGATCAACCATTGTTTTAACACTATCACGAACTATAGGAATAATTGGAACTCCTCTTTCACCTAAAATTACTTTATTTGCATCAATATTATTTATAAAATAATTAATAAATTTTACAGCCTCTTCTTTTTTAGTAGATGTTTTTGCTACAGCAAAAAACATTGACGGTTTTAAAAAAGCACCAGGTCTTTGTGAATTTTCGATTTTAGGTAATAATGCAATACCACCCTTAGATTTATTTGCTGCTTTTAAAGTAGCTGGAACTTGATTACTCCAAACATATTGAAGCCAAGAATTCCCTTTTGCGAACTGATCTTCTTCCATGTTTGCAGTTTCAAAAGCAACCTGAGGTTTTACTAAAACACCGGCTTTTAAAAGGTTTAACTGTAAATTAAAATATTCAGTTAATAATACATTATCATTAAATCCAAGTGATGTCCCTTCTGGACTAAAAAAAGACTTTCCGGTCTGCCTTATCCAATTATCAAATCCAACTTTTGGATCAACTGCAAAAAATGGTAAAGTCTTTACTCCGGTATTCTTAAAAATTCCAGTAGCGATTTTCTCAAAATCTGCCCATGTCCAATTTGGCGTTGGCATTTCTACTCCGGCTTTCTGAAGAATTTCCGAATCATATACTATACATACTGCATTAGTACCAAGGCTAACACCATATGTTTTATTATCAACTCTACCACCGGATAAAAATGAATCAGGTACATTTTCAAGATTTATTTTTTTTGATTTTATATAAGGAGTTAAATCCTCCATCAAATCTTTACTAGCATATTGAAGTAAGTAAGCATAATCATGCTGCATAACATCCGGAAGATTTTTTGCTGTTGCTTGAGTAGCAATTTTATCCCAATAACCACCCCAGCCTGTTGTTTCCGGTTCAATAGTAATATTAGGATTTTCTTGCATATACATTTCTATTACTTTAAGTGTACGGGCATCTCTTGTTGGATTACCCCACCAAGCAACACGTAATGTTACTTCTTTATTTTTTGAACCACATGAATTAATAATGAATAAAACAGTAACTACAAATATTAAAATTAACACTAATTTTAAAGAACTTTTTAATTTTCTGATCATTCCATTTTCCTCCTTTTTAAATATCTTTTGTAATAATAAAATATTACATTAGTAATAAAATTAGTAAAAAAATTATAATCCAGAAAGCTTTTTGTGTCAACATTTTTAATGAAAAAAAATAACTTTATAAAGTGAAAAAATAACAAAATGTTTCATTTATTATGTCATATTTTCTGACTTTTATTGCTTGTTTTATATGATATGTTCTGATTAATAAATTGTTTTTAAAAAATAAAAAAACCTTTTATATTTTTATATATAAAAGGTTTCTCAAATTATAAAAAATAATATTTAATTTATTCAGTTTCTTCTGCCAAAAAGTCCCAGTCTTAATGCAAAATACAACAGCTGAGTAATAGAAGCTGCTGCTGCTGCTACGTAAGTCATAGCAGCACTATTTAATACTGCGTTTACGCCTTGTTTTTCATTATTTGAAATCAACCCATATTCAAATAGCATTTTTTTCGCCTTGTTTGATGCATCAAACTCTAATGGAAGAGTAATAATCTGGAATATAACAACACCTAAAAATAAAAAAAGGCCAACTATTGCTAATTGAAAAAATTGCATTATTGAACCAATTATAATTAACCAAATAGCTGCATTACTCATAATTGATGCTGGTCTCGCTAAGCTCATCCACAAACGCATTATAAAAAGCCCCTGGTGATGCTGTATAGCATGCCCTGCTTCATGAGCTGCTACTCCTAAGGCAGCAATAGAAGAAGAATTATATACTTTTGAAGATAAGCTTAAAATTTTTTGTGTTGGAGAATAATGATCAGATAAAAAACCATTTGTTGGTTGAATTCTTACATTATTTATTCCATTTTTCTCTAATATAATCTTTGCTGCATCCTTGCCTTTATATCCAGTGCTAACATTGTATTTTGAAAACTTACTAAAACTGGATTTTACTTTAAATTGAGCCCATAAAGAAAATAAAAAAACCGGTAATATCATCATTATATATAAAGGATCTAAAAACATTTTTTTCCTCCAAAAATTATTTTATTTATTTTTATTATAAAAAAGTAAAAAAAATAACCTTTTTTACAAATTATTTTATTTAATTTTACACCTTAGGTAAAAATATCTCAAATCTTGTTCCAGAATCTTTTTTACTAAATACTTTAATTATTCCGCCATGTCCGTCAATAATACTTTTTATTACTGTCATACCGAGTCCTGTCCCCTTCTTTTTATTATATGAATAAAAAGGATCAAATATTTTTTGAATTATTTTTTGCTCCATACCCATCCCATTATCCTGAATAATCCATTTTATCCATTTTTTATCATCTTCAGTTTTTATAATAATTTTACCTTTTGATATAATTGCATCTTCAGCATTACTAATAAGATTAAAAAAAACCCTTGTTATTTTGTCAATATCCACCATTACTAAACAATCAAATTTTTCCTGAAAAATTATTGTAATATTCCTCTTTTTTAAATCTTCTTTCATAGTATCTATCATAGTTGAAATAAGAGCAGAAAAATTAACCGGTGTTTTATTTATTTGAACCTCGCCTCTTGAAAATTCTAATAATTCTGAAGTCATATTATTCAATCTATTGACTTCATCAATAATCACTTTAACAGAATTTTGTATTTTATTATTTTTAGGCGCGTTCATGCTTATTAACTCCGAATAAGCTTTTATATTTGACATTGGACTTTTAATATCATGAATTATCAATGAAGCAAATTTCCCAACAACTGATAATGTCTCCACTCTTATAAGTTCATCCTGCGCTTTTTTTAATTTTTTATAAGCATACTTAAGCTGCCTATTTCGTTTTTCAAGATCTTGAATATAATTTCTATTTGTGCTTCTAACTGTAGAACAAATATTTCGAGAAATTTCAAGAGATATATGTGAAAAAGACTTTAATAACTCATTAAAAATATCTTTACTTAACCTTAATAACACAACATCTGTTTTTGCTTTAATAGATGCGCTTCTTGGAAGATCATCTATTACTGCCATTTCTCCAAATACATCCTGATTTTTTTTAACTGCAAGTACTTCTTCAACACCTGCATTACCTTCCTTAATTATCTCAACTTCACCTTCTTTAATTATATAAAAAGCATCAGCTTTTGAATTTTCCTTAAATATTATTTCACCTTCTTTAAATTGTGCTTCTTTTGCAACTTCAGCAACCTGTATGATATCATTATCTGAAAGATCTTTAAAAATAATTGAATTTTTAATTACTTCAACCTTTTCTTGAGTATTCATTATTATTTTTTCCCTTTATATATTGGCAATGTAAAATATAATGTTAAAATTCCTTTATTTTCATCATTTTTCATCCCGATTTCACCATGATGTTTTTCAATTATCGTTTTAGATATAAACAATCCTAACCCCATCCCTTTCCCTTTAAAATCAAATTTTACGCTTTTCATAAATTTATCAAAAATTATATCTTTATTAATAGTTTTATCATCATAATTACTAATAACACTAACTACAACATTATCATTATCAATTTTAGCTTCAAGTTCAATAAAACCTCTCTCACAAACATATTTTAATGCATTTGCAATAAGGTTAGAAATGACTAACTCTATTTTTTCATTATTTGCCAATACACCCGGAAGATTATCCTCAACATTAAATAAAAAGTTTATTTTATCTTCTTTTGCTTTAATTTCATAGATATTGAAAAAGTATTCTAAAATATTTTTTATATCAACTTTTTTAAATTCTATTTCATCTAAATTATCAACTTCTTTTAGATTATTTAAATAATCCCTTATCAATTTGTTTAATCTGTTCGCTTCTGATCCAATTCTTTTTATAAATTCAAGTTTCTTATCCTCATTAAAATGAGAATCAAACTGCAAAATAGCGCTGGCATATCCGCCAATAACAGTTAAAGGATTTTTTATTTCATGTGTAACAGAAAAAAATATATCTGTTGTTTTATGAATAAATTCCTTTAAATCAGCCAATTCTTTTTCAAGACTTTTTATTTTTAAAGACAATTCATTATCACTTTTATCATTATTTAAATTAGAATTAAAAATCTTATTTTTTTTGAAAACAAAAATAAAACATAAAAATCCTAATATCCACAAAATGATAATAGTAAATAAAAATAAAAAATCTAAATCGGAATTTCTAAACAACAAGACATAAATTATTCCACATAAAATTGTTGGTAGATAAAAAAATAATAAGATATATTTTAAAAAAACCAAAATTAATTTCTTGCTTTTCAATAATAAATCCTACGAAAAACAAATCTTAAAGAATTAATATTATTTTTTACCTTTTTGAATTAAAGAATAAACTAACTCATTTGCCCATTTTTCAAAAAGTAAAATTATATCATTCTTCTTATTAATTACATAATAATATAATATAGATATTAATATTGTAAAAAAAAGAATAATAATAAATATAAATAATGATTTATTATATAAAAAAAAATTTATTAAATTTGCCGTTTTTGCTTCTAATAAAAAAAAGGTTTCTATATTATTTATTAAAATTATAATTAAACTGATGAAAGGCAAAAATGATATTAAAATACTAATAATTGTTAAATTTTTTTCAATCTTTGGAAGTTCAAGCTGCACCGCCTGGTTAATAGCTTTATTAATTTGTATTTTCGAATAATTCCTATGATTTAATCCTGCTTTAATTAAATTTGTTAATGGAGAAAATATTTTTTCACAGGTCTCTAATGCAAAAAAATAATCTTTACCGCTTACAGCATCATTTAATTCATTATAAATATTTTTCTCATTAACAAAAATTTTTCTTAAATTAATAATCCTTTCAAATATCAATACTAATAAAACTAAAAATAATGAAGAAAACATAATAATCGTTAACCGTACAAAAAAAAGATTATTATTTCTTAATATCTGAATTATTTCCATATAAAACTCAACAAAAATATCTAAATTTAGTTACATATTATTGATATATAACTAATATATAATCTCTTTGAAACAACAACTCGATTAAAATATAATTTGGTTAATTATTTTAATAAATGAATAAAAATAACTTTTTTCTTATATTTGTATTTATAAATAGTACCATTATTTTTTTTAATGTCAATAATATAAAATTAATAAATAAACTTTTTATTTTTAATAAAATCAAAAATTGTGCTATTTACTTTTATTTTTTAATAAAGATAATTCTGCTTCACTTTTTCTTAAATAAATAGGTTTTGGCTCATTTAATTTTTCACCTGAATTAATTAACCATTTTGAAAAATTCATAATTTCATTGCAGGCATAATCATCTGAATATTTATATAAAACATTCAAATCTTTTAAAATTTCGTCTTTAATTAAACTAAAATCTTTACCAACAAATATTAACTTTTTATTATTAATAGTTCTAATTTTATCTTTAATACTATCTAAATCATAATCATACATTCTTATTGTTTCATCATTAGATTCAATAAAAGCGCAATAAAATCTATTCTTTTTTGCATCAATTATTGGAATAACAATAACTTCACTTTCTTCCTTAAATAAAAATTTATATATATCAAAAACACTAAAACCAAAGCATTTAATATTTAATGCACAGGAAATTCCTAAAACTGCTGCTACTCCAATTCTAATTCCGGTAAATGAACCAGGGCCTATGCATACTCCAATATAATTTATTGCTGATTTTTCTTCACCAATCTCTTTAAAAGAATTTTGTATTGCCGGAGCTAAATTTTCAATATGTTTTAATCCTTTCTTTATTTCATTGCAATATTGTTTCCCATTAATTAATAAAGCAATTTTTAAAACATTGTTTGTTGTATCAATAGCTAAAAAATTCATTCTTTCCATTTAATATTTATTACTCTCTCATCGTTTTTAAAATCAATTTTTACTTTAATACACTTAACAGGTAATAATTCTCCCGCTTTTGACGGCCATTCAATAAAACTTACTCCATTCGAATAAATATATTCTTCAAAACCAATCTCAAACAATTCAACCGGATTATTAATCCTATAAAAATCAAAATGATAAACAGGAAATTTACCAATATACTCATTTACTATAGTAAAAGAAGGGGAAGGCATCGAGTCCTTTACTCCTAATCCTCTTGCAGCACCTCTTATAAAAACTGATTTTCCAACTCCAAGATTACCTTCTACTAAAAAAATATTGCCCGGTTTAATTTTATCTGAGAGGCTTTTTGCAAAGTTAAAAGTTTCTTTTTCTGATCTGGAAACAAATATCATAAAATATTATATAACAGTTTTTAATTTGTTAAAAATTTTTTTAAACGAAAAACAAAATCTTTTTTATTTTTTTTTATTGTTTTGCGATGTAAGTATTATACCCTTTTTATTCATTTCTAATAACTTTTCTTTTACTTGCTTTATTAATACTATAACAGGTATATGTGGGTGTTCTAAAAAACTAACTTTAATAACAGGATCTCCCATGGGTCTATGCTCAAAAGAAAAATTAACATTACATCGAAACATTTTAGAATGCCTATCCATTAATATTACACTTCCTTTATAGGATTTAATATAATGTATATGTGTTTCGATTTCTTCAATTTTATCAATATCTATTAATTTCATAATTAACTAGCTCTTCTTCCTCTTTTTTTTTCAACAACTTCTTCCCTTCTAATAAGTCTGTTATAAATAAATTTTACAGCTTCTTTTGTAAAGACTCTTTTTCTTGCAATTATTGTAAATAATTTTTGAGACAAAAATACATCTTTATATTTATTTAAAAAATTATGCAATTCATGTTCTTTTAAATCCGGAAAAAGCCTAACTATATCAATTGTATAAAAATGATACTTATTTTCACATTCAATAAAAAACTCTGGATTTATATGGGGAAATTTATTTTCTGTATTTTCTGTTATTATTGAATTATATAGCTTTGAATATCTTTCCATTTCAGACAATGAAACAAACATTCTGTTACCATAAAATCCATTTCCTAATATCCCGCCAGGTCTATATCTAAAGCCTCTAAATTCAGCTTCTTCAATAAAAGTCAATTTTTTTACCATTAATTTTATCCTTAGATTTTTATATAATTTTATAAAAGGTAAAATTTATTATAACCAGAAATAAATAAATTTTCTATATAAAAATAATTTTGATTAATTATTTTTACAAAAATATACATATTTTATAAATAAACATGAATATTTATAAAAACAATTGATCAAAATAACTTATAATGAAGTTTATAATAAAAAGATACTGAATTTTTACATTTTAAAATAAATATACATTAGTATCCAGGTAAATATTTATAAACAAATTTATTTACAATATTTATATCTTTTAAAGATATTTTTATAAACTGAATTGTTAATTCTTTTACCTCTTCATATTGATATAATCTAATAATCTTTCCTATTAAACTTATATTATATTTATTTAAACTAAATATAATTTTAATATATTTTTCATTCCCCTCTATCCCATCTGTCCTTATTTTTAATCCGCCAGAAGACAAATTGATAATATTGCCTTTTTTTACTGAAGATCCTACTGAATACTGTTTGTTATTGCTTTGATAATTTACATATACCGGAAAAATATCTGCAATTATATTTACAGGAACTCTTCGATATTTTCTTTTCTGAGATCTATTTAAATTATCAGAATGCTTTAAAAGATAACTTCTCACATTACTGCCAAATCCTATAATTTCAGTTGAAAAAGTGTACCCGGCATCCTCTTCCCTCCAAAAATAAACCTTTAAAAAATCATTAATTGCAAACAACTTTTTTTGTACTTTATTTGATATAATTTCAATTATAACATAACTTTTAGAATTTCTAATCACATTTGCATAAAAATATCCTTTACCTCTTGCAAAAATTACAATTTTTTGACTTTCTGAAATAAAATGAGTACTCTTTATTCCAATATTCTTCCTAAGAGAACTATCAATCTTTCTTTTTATATCTAAAAGAATATAACTTTTATTATTCTTCTCTTTTTCATCAAGATTTCTATTATCTTCAATGTTATGTAATCCTTTTCTTAAAACTTCATCTAAAATTTTAGAATTTGTAAAACAAGTCAGTGGATATTTAAGTTTATACTTAACTAAAAAATCCAATAAAATTTTAGATTCTTCACTGCTTAACTCAACACTTTTAGCAAGAGAATTATAATTTTTTTTATTTATATTATTTTCTTTAAATAATTTAACATTATATTTCTTCCTGTAATAATTATATATAATAAAAATTAATATTATTACAATTATAACTATTAATAATACAATAATTGCATCAGTATTGTTTATTTGGTTTGATTTTTCAAAACCTTTTGATAAAGATCGAAATTTATTTCCCATAATTATTGACCTTATATTCTTTAATTAATTTTCTCAAAAGCTTCATCTTTTATTTTAATTAAAATATTTTTTATTTCCTCCAAATTCGGAACAAATTCATATTCCAATAAATCACCTACCATTACAGAGTCATTATTTTTCATTGCATCCATTAATTGATTAAGATGAGCTGTAATAGTTTTAAAAAATTCATCAAATGATACTTCTTTTACTGTATATTTATCAAGATGAATTTTTAATGATTCTTTAAAAAGAACAAATAAATTAATACTCTTTTCTAATATATCGGTTAAAAGTTGAATTATTTCCATAGTCTCTTTATCTTCACCAGTCTGAAATAATACCGGAACATTTTCCAATTTAGGCATTATACTATCAATATCATTTATTAATTTTTCAATATCAGTATATATCACTTTATTATCAGGTAACCTATATGTTTTAACAAGCCAGTTTTTGATATTACTCATAATTAAATCCAGCTCATTATTTAAATTTATTATTTTTTCTACTTCTTCCTTAACAAAAGAATCATTACTTGATTTTATTTTTGAAATATAAGTTAACAATTTATCACAACTTTCACTAAATTTTTTTTCCTGCTCTTTTAAATAATTCTCTTTCGGAGCAAATATATTTACTATCTGTTCAACACCCTTTTTCATCCACTCAATTGAATCATTAATCTTCTCTGTAGATAAATCCCATTCATTTTTGTTGAAAATCTCATTTAAAAGTTTTATAAAATTTTCAATCTGATTTATTGATAAATTTGTAACCTCATATAAATCTTGAGTTTCAAACATCATTTTTTTTATTTTATCTATTTTAATATTTTTCATATTTTCTTCATTTGCTAAAGAATATTCATTTTTATCAATTATTATTTTTGTAATAAAATGTTGAGGGGTGGACCCGGCGGCAAAATCCATTATTGCATTAACAACATCAAACGCATTTTCCTCATTTTCTAATTCAAAATTCATCTTTTCTTCATTTATAAAAATTTCCAAAAAAAATCACCTCACTAATTACCATTTACTTATTATTATTAAAATTATCAAACTTATTTTTATTCTGTTCAAGTTCCTGCATTGCCTTTTCCATTTTTATAAAATCTTTTCTTAATTGCAATTCTTCTTTTTCCAATTTTTCTTTATAATTCTCTATTTCTTTTCCTTTTCTTTCAATTTCTCTATCAAAACCAGCTTCCTTATTATCAAAATAACCGCTTTGTTTTGTTGTATATACCTTTAATAGATTCTGAACCAAAAAAGCTATTCCACCATCTATTATTAAATCTTTATTCGCATCACTACCAAATAATTCTTTTACTCCATCAGGATATTTTTGCATCATTTCAATAAATTTATCTTCATTTACCTCTAATATTCCTCGTAGTTTTGCAGTATCCATTCTATAAACACCTGTAGCATTAGTTGATACTCCAATCTGAGCAAGTAAAGAAAGTTTTTCACCATAACTTGTCTGATATGAATTCATCATTAAATTTCTTAATTTTGTAGTTAAAGAGACTAAACTATAATCACCAACAAAAGTTCCTTTATTTCCTTCCGAATCAGCGTTTGTGTTGGTCTCTTTATTTACAAGATTAATAAATTCATTAAAACTACCTAAGAAACCTGTTACAGTATCAACTATTTTTTCATAATCTCTATCAATTTTTAATTTCTCCGGTTTATTTGTCTTTTCATAAACATAAAGAGATAGTCCTTTAATCAAATCATCAATTACATTAGTATCTCTTTCAACCTCTATTCCATCAATTATTAATTTCGCGTTTTTAGGCCCGGAAAGTTCATTTTTATATTTCATTTTGACCATAGATGTCTCGTCATAAAACCGTAGATTACTTGCTTCAAGCCTTTTAAAAGTATTATTATTTTTTAAAATAATAGCTTCTACAGCTTCATCTTTTTCTATAATATTATTTAAATCAAAACTTAATGTTTTTTTTGTACTGCTAACATCAAGTTCATCTAATTCAATCTTTCTCTTATTTGTAACAACTTCAATATAATGATCATCTTCTTTTATAACAGGCTCTTCTGGTTCCTCATAAGGAGGAATTCGCACTATTGGAGATTCACCTTCTACATGAATACCAAATAAAGTAACATCTCCTTTTTTAGAAAAATTTGGACCTGTAGGTATTAATCTTTCTCTTTCATTAGGAGGAATGTCTTCAAGTTTTAAATCAATCTCCATTGTTAGTGTTTCTCTATAGGGAATCTTTTCCGGTAAATTATATTTATAACTTTCTGTTCCATCTAATACTAAAGTATCTCTATTAACAAATCTCGGATTTGTTTTAATCCTTGATATTGGAACTAATTCTTTTTCATCAATTTTAAAAGATTTATCATATGCCGGGATGTCTTGAAAAAAATCCATACTTTTAAAAAACTTTTTTGTTGCTTCATCTTCAAAAGAAATATAATTATCTGCTCCTGTTTTTTTACCTTCCAATACTAAAATCTGTGTATCTTTTGTATTCCATGTTACATAAGCATTCAATCTATCATTAGAATCTTTTTTTATTTCTTTTGCAAACTCTTCAAGTGTTCCGCCTTTAAATGAAATTTTAATTTTTTCTTTTCCTAATATAAAATTATAATTGCCTCCTGGAATTTTATATTTTTTATCTAATTCTTTACTTGTAATTTTATGCGCTTCGGCCTTATTAATAATTTCGATAGAATATTCACCTACATCTACATTTCTTGATACTTTTGCTGAAAAAGCATTTTCATCAGTTGATAGAGAAATTTTATCATCAAAAGGGGCTTCAAATCCGTATAATTTTTTTGATGAGTTTATTAAAGTTACAGTTTTATTTTTAATTTCATTTAAAACTTTTTTCTTATCTTTAATCTCAGTTGTTTGATCTTCCATTTCAGTTAACTTAACTTTTTTAGTTTCCATAATTTTATTTATGGTTTCCTGTGAGTTAAATTTATCTGACATTCCGGGGATAAAAACGCCATTATTCGGCATTGAATACCTTCCTATACTTTATAATAGGTTTTTTTTGGGAAAGATTGTATCTTTTTTAAACTTTTTTTATATTTAAATATTTTTTTTAGGCATTTTCGTCAAATAAAATACCTATAGCTTTCTTAAGATGCATAGCTAATTGCTGCATTTCTTTACATGGTATTTCTTTAATAATTTGGTCAGTATCTTTATCTACTATTTTTATTATTACTCGATTTAACTCTTTATTAACACTTAATTTAACCTTTTTGTTTAATAAATTTGATCCAGCAATCCTTTCTAAATCTTTCATAACTTCATCTATATTCGGAACTTCCTGAGCTACATTCTTTTTGATCTCTTCTTGAGGTACTTTTCTTTTTAACACTTCTCTACTGACATTGTTTTTATTGTTTGATACCTGGTTTAACATTAGCTTTAACATCTTTTCGCTGTTTAAAGCATCAACTTCAATAACGCTCATATTATCCTCCTTGATAAAAGGTTTATAATATAAAAAATTCATAATTAAATCAAAAAAAATTTAATTATTTTTCTAATTTAATTATCGGAATAATCCCCTTCCTCCTTAATGAAAGAAGGGGAATTCCGTAATATTTTACGGTTTTATCATTTTTAAAAATTTTGGCAGGGCGCTTAAATTATCAACCAACTTCTAACTATAGTTTACCCTAAAAGCTGTAAAACAGTTTGAGGTTTTGTGTTGGCTTGAGCAAGCATAGCTGTTCCAGCTTGTACTAGAATATTATCTTTAACATAATCCACCAATTGAGTAGCCATTTCCGTATCTCTAAGAACAGACTCTGCAGCTTGAAAATTTTCTGCAGCAATATCAACACCTACTTTAGCCATCTCAAATCTGTTCTGGTATCCACCAAGATCTGCTCTTTGCTTGTTTATCAATTTAAGAGCTTCATCCAGAATACCGATTGCTGCATTAGCTTTTGAAGCAGTGCTAAGAGACATAAAACTACCTGTTGCCATATCCTGCATCTTAAGAGCTTTTGCTGTCATTGTGCCAATGAACATAATCTCTC
>CAZYID010000078.1:0-6293 GCA_964646595.1 uncultured Spirochaetales bacterium
TATTATATTCATATAAAATATCTAAATCTACAATTCCCCTACAATTACTTATCAATAGAAAAATTAATAATAAAAAAAACAACATTTACTGTTAATCTTTTTTTTTTTTTAAAAGTAATCATAATAAATTTCCACCATTTATTTTTAATATTCTACTTTTCAGAAATTTGGTTCATCATAATTAACTAGATCATTTTTTTATTTGTATTTTATTTTATTTAAACTAAAAAATCAAATTTTAATAATTTAATAAAAAATATTATTATTTAAACGGGGACAGAGGTTTAATCAAATAATTATATTTTTAAAAAAATAAAAATTTGTCTTGACAACTTTACCAATCTGACTTATATTACTAAAATCATAATTAAATTAAATAATTACTTTTTTGGGGACAGAGCTCTTTTTATGGAATAAAACAATGCTTAATACAGATTCGCCTGTACCTTTATATCACCAGCTTGCAAACATTATTCTAGAAAAAATACGTACCAATGAATATAAACCCGGTATTAAAATTCCATCAGAACACAATTTAGCAGAGGAATTTAAAATTGGCAGACCAACAGTAAGACAGGCAACAGAACTTTTAATCAGAAAAAGGATTTTAGAAAGAAAAAGAGGTTCAGGCACATATGTAATAGAGCACGAAGAAATTGACCTTTTTTCCCTTGCAGGAACAAGTTCTGCTTTTAATAAAAAAGGTATTAAAGTTGATATAAGTATTCTGCAAAATATGTCAATTATATCTGTTGAAGAGGATAAAGATAATCCATTTTTTAAAAAAAACGCTTTTTTTTATTCAAGAATAAGTAAAATTGATAATAACCCTGTTTTAATTGAAGATATTTACCTGGATTCTGAAATATTCAGGGGATTAGAAAACATAAATTTAAATGAAACTTCTCTTTCTCAAATAATTGAAGAGAAATACTTTATGAAACCTGTTGGAGGGAAACAGACTTTTAGTATTATCAATTTAGATAAAGATAAATCAAAACTTTTAAAAATTACAGAAAACACTCCAATACTTTTAGTTAAAAGATTTCTTAATTTCAAACAAAAAGGCAGTTTAATTTATTCACGAATATATTGCAGAACAGATAAATTTGTATTTTCACAAACATTAGGAGGAATATTTAATGAGTAAAAAAGGATATTATGGCGAATTTGGAGGTGCATTTCTTCCTGAAATTTTAATTTCTACTATCAATGAACTTAAAAAAATATTTCAGGAAGCTAAAAATGATCCGGGTTTCTGGAAAGAATATACTGATCTTATGTCAAATTATTCATGCAGACCTACTCCGCTTACTTTTGCGGAAAACCTTACTGATTATTTTAAAGGCGCTAAAATTTATATCAAAAGAGAAGACTTAAATCATACAGGCGCTCATAAAGCAAATAATGTAATGGGACAGGGATTGCTGGTAAAACGCATGGGAAAAAAGCGGGTAATTGCAGAAACAGGCGCCGGACAGCACGGTGTTGCAACAGCAACAATGGCTGCAAAATTTGGTTTTGAATGTACCATTTATATGGGAGAAATAGATGTTGAACGTCAAAGACCAAATGTATTCTGGATGGAAAGACTTGGCGCAGAAGTTGTGCCTGTAAAAACAGGTACCCGTATCTTAAAAGACGCAATAAATGAAGCTTTACGGGACTGGGTCTCAAATATGGATACAACACATTATGTTTTAGGAACTGCATGCGGACCGCATCCATTTCCTGAAATGGTAACATATTTTCAGTCTATAATTGGAATAGAAGCCAGAAAACAAATTTTAAAAATTGAAGGAAAATTACCGAAAAAAATTTTTGCATGTGTTGGCGGAGGCTCAAATGCAATGGGAATATTCAGCGGCTTTTTTGATGATCCTGTAGAATTAATAGGCGTTGAAGCAGGCGGTTATGGAATAAATTCGGGCAAGCATGCATCACGTCTTTCATCAAAAGATGCGAGCATAGGAATTGCTCAAGGTTATAAAACATTCTTCCTGCAGGACAATGACGGACAGATGAAAGAAACTCACAGTGTTGCGGCAGGACTGGATTATGTAGGTGTTTCTCCTATTTTATCTCATTTAAAAGAAACAGGCAGAGTTAGATTTGAAAGCGCAACAGATAAAGAAGTTGTTGAAGCTCTGTCCCTTACAATTAAAAAAGAAGGACTAATACCGGCTTTAGAGTCCACACATGCTTTTGTCCAGGCATTTAAAGAAGCAAAACAAATAAATAAAAAAGATTCTATAATAATAAATCAATCAGGAAGAGGCGACAAAGATATTTTCACAGTTGCAGATGCTTTTACTGATCCAAAATGGGAAGATTTTATTAAACATAAAGCGGAGGAATATAATGCTAAAAAATTACATAAAAAATAAATTAAAACAAAAAGAAATACTTTTAATGACACATATTGTTGCCGGTTACCCAAACTATGATGATTCTTATAGAATTATAGAATCAATGGTAAAATCCGGTGTGGATCTAATGGAATTACAAATACCATTTTCTGAACCAATAGCTGATGGCCCTGTAATTTTAAATGCAAATCAGATTGCTTTAAAAAACGGCGTAACAGTTGAAAAATGTTTTGATTTAGCAAAAAAAGTATCAAATGACTTTGACATACCCTTTTTATTTATGAGTTACTGCAATATTATGTATAAAAATGGAATAAGTAATTTTGTTAAAAAAAGCGCTGAATATGGATTAACAGGAATGATAATACCTGATCTGCCTCATGAAGAAGCACAGGAATATTTAACAGCAATGGAAAATAATAATCTTTCGCCAATTTTTATATTCTCCCCTTCAACTCCATTAGAACGAATGAAAGAGATTTCATCATTTGCAAAAGGATTTGTTTACTGTGTTGCTCGTAAAGGAGTAACCGGCCTGGATACAAGCTTTTCAGAAAATTTAGACGAATATCTGTCAAACTGTAAAAGCGTAACAAATTTACCTCTTGCACTTGGATTTGGAGTTAAAGAAAAAAAAGATATTGACTTTTTAAAAGGAAAAGTTGAAATCGCTGTAATTGGAACTGAGACAATTCGAGTAATTGACAACAAAGGAATTAATGCAGTAGAAGATTTTATCAAAAATTTAAGGTAATTATAAAATATACTTGACTTATAATTTAAAAAGTAATATTTATTAATTAATAGGAAAATAAAAAATGAATACAATTGCTAACAATTTATACAATGGTTTCTATTTTTGGTATTATTTTTACTCAATTTCTCGCCTGAAATCTTTGTAGGTGTTGTTAGTAATATGTAAATTACAAAGGCCGCAGGCGAGAAGCTTGGCGGCCTTTTTTTATTTGCCATTTGGTCGCCATATTCCTGCCTGCGGCAATTTTAATAAATTCCGGAGGAAAATATGGAAAAACTACCGGCACCAACCGTTGAATCCTTAACACAAAATCAAACAATTAATTCAAATGATTCTAATAAAAACTCTTCAACGCTTAAATTTAATAAACAAAATCGATCTTCTATAGAAAATAAAATCATTTGTAAAAACACAAAACGTAATAACTTCTTGGTAAATAAAAATAATGATTTGAAAAATACTATTATCAATTTAAAAAATAATGTATCAATTGGAGGCAAAAAATTAGCAATAATTGCAGGCCCGTGTTCCATCGAATCATTACAACAGATGATTGAAACAGCAATGTCAGTAAAAGAAAGCGGAGCAGCTATCTTAAGAGGAGGCGCATATAAACCCAGAAGTTCTCCATACAGCTTTCAGGGTACAGGAGAAATAGGATTAAAAATCTTAAAACAAGCCGGTGAAAAAACAATCCTGCCAATAATTACTGAAATACTTGACTCAGAAGATATTGATGTAGTTTCTCAGTATGCTGATATTTTACAGGTTGGCGCGCGTAATTCTCAAAATTTTTCTCTTTTAAAAAAATTAGGTAAAATCAACAAACCTGTTTTATTAAAAAGAGGAATGATGAATACAATTGAAGAATTACTGTGTTCTGCTGAATATATTCTTTCAGGCGGTAATACAAATGTTATACTCTGTGAAAGAGGAATCCGTACATTTGAAAAAGAAACAAGATTTACACTTGATATCTCAGCAATTCCGGTATTAAAAGAAAAAACTCATCTACCGATAATTGTTGATCCTTCACACGCAGCAGGAAACTGGCGATTAATAGAATCCTTATCCTATGCTGCAATTGCTGCAGGAGCAGACGGATTAATGATCGAAGTTCATCCGGATCCGGAAAATGCTCTATGCGACGGGGATCAATCTCTTAGGCCATACCGCTTTAAAAAATTATTAGATAAATTAAAAGAAATTGCAAAAGTAATGGAAAGAGAGGTGTAGGATATAAAATATACATATTTTTAATATCCCTTTACATCAAAATAAGACTCTTTTTTATTGTCTAAAAAATCTATAATTTTTTTCGCTGCAACCATAGGCGGATATAACTTTTTATCTGTTTCATATTTCTCAATTTTATTTTTTAATTTCATCATATTATTTTTATATTCTTTATCATTTAATATTTTTTGAATTGCATTTTGTACATCAGCAACATCTAAATTAAGTCTCGGGATAACAATCCCGCACCCGTTTCGCGCAGCATTCTCTAAATTCCACTGCTGTTCACTGAACATAGGGATTCCAACAAAAGGCGCTCCTCCAAAAATTGTTGTATAAACAGTACCCTGCCCGCCATGTATTACTGCAACATCAGCTAATTTAGTCAGCTCAATTGCAGGAAACATTTTTTCTATAATTACATTATCCGGAATATAATCAATCTGTTTTTTATCTATAATAGAAGTATATGCTGCAAAAACATCATAAGGTTTACCTTCAAAACTTTTAATGATTTCTTTAAACAGCTCCGGATCACCGCTCGAACCCATTGAAAAAAATATCACAGGTCTATCTTTCTTTTTTTTATATTTTTTCAAACTATCAGGAGTTTTTATATGAATTTCAGGTAAAAGAGGTCCACTAAAACCATAATAATCAGGTACATCTTCAAATTCAGGAAATAATTCTTTAGCATCAGACATAATATTAAAATCACCTCGAAATACCCCCATCATTAAATCATATTTAGTTAAAGAATTTTTTTCCATTATATTATTCCAAACACCATACCACTTTGGCATTATAATATACTTCTTTAATATAAACATAAAAAATTTTTTACTAAATAATCTTATAAGGAATCTTATTATTTTTACCTTTTTACCAAATCCATGTGGTAAAGTTCTCAGATTATTCTCATCATATAAATCAGATATTGTTGCTGATAATACCCAAACATACGGGATCTTTAACAATTTAGTTGAAATGCTCATTGTTGGTCTAAATCCATTAATTACTACATCAGGTTTAATCTTATTTAGAAGTTTTACTTCTTCTTTAATAAACTTTTCTAATTCTTGTTCAGTTACAAAATTTAATCCGCAAACATCAAGATCATGTATTTCTATAAACTTTTCATAATTCATCCACTTATTATCAAAATCTATTTTTTCTATATGATATCTCGGATCTTTAAAAAGATAATCATATTTACCCCTGCCTAAAATATAGACTTCATGTCCTAAGTCCAAAAATGCTTTTGCTATACTGGACATTCTATGAGACTCTGCCAAATCTGCCATTGCATATTCCGGAGTAATTAAAATTTTTTTTCTTTCTTTCATTTATTTATTCCAATCTTTTATATTTTTTTATAATGTTAAAAATAATAAAAAAAAATAATTATTAATTTACATTTAAATAAAAAATTATTTTGGAAAATATGTAACTTCAACTTGTTCAATCAAATTATCATATTTTTTTAATGTCTTATCAATTTTATTTTTATTATCATTATATTTTGTATGATAATACTTTACTTCAGGAGTAGAATTGTTTTTATTTTTTCCAATTGTTATTTTACCGGCAAATAAAATCCTTTCATCATAGTAAATATTTGCTTCAATTTGATAAATATATGTTCCTGCTTTAAGCAGTTTACCTTCTTTATCCTTACAATCCCATAAAATTTCTTGTATCCCTGATTTCTGTGTGGCTCCACTTATAGCATCAATTTCCTTTTTAGAAGCATTTTCCCAATTTGATTCTAAACGCCAAATCGGGCAACAATCTTCACGTTTTTTATAACCACCTCTTGACATAAACTTTGTAGCATATATAGTAGTAATATATTTTCCATTAGTATCTTTTATCCAAATTGCCATCTGATTGGATGCAATAATTGGATAATTTTGTAATTTATATTTTAT
>CAZYID010000078.1:6393-14231 GCA_964646595.1 uncultured Spirochaetales bacterium
CAACATCAATTAATAGAGGATGATATTCTTTAATTATCGAATTAACATTATCCGGATTAATACCTCCGGCTAAATACAAATCAATATTATTGCTTTTCGCATAATCAAGCAGTTCACTATCTATCTGCTTTCCGGTTCCACCATAAACTTCATTGCTGAATGTATCATATAATAATATTGGAGAGTAATATTTCTGATCAAAATCTTTTTTTTCTTTAACACGGATTGCTTTATACCAGCATATATTAAAACTGTCTGCTGTTTCATTATCAATGTCTCCATGAAACTGTACTGCATCAAGCCATCCTTCTTTTACTGCTTGAACAGCTTCATTAATGAATTGATCAACAACAACACCTACCTTTAAAACATTTTTATTTATTTTTTCACAGATTTCTTTTGCTTTATTGACTTCTATTTGTCTCGGACTTTTTGCAAATATAAATCCAATTATATCAGCACCTTCTGTAATAGCGCACTGAGCATCTTCAATATTTGTAATACCGCAAATTTTAACAACAAGTTTTTTTTTAATAAATATTTTATGAAAAATTTTGTTGTAAAAATTTGTTTTATTACTTCTTCCATTTATAAAACCATCTTTTATATTAAAAATTTTTTCTTTGATATTTCTGCTTTTTATTATACTTGTACCAATTAGTATAGAATTAAAATTACTGCTTCCGACAAAAAAAGAATCTGTTCTATTGCGAATCCCGGATTCATAAACCACTAAAGTAGAATTAGGAATTATTTTTTTTAAACCAAATGGATATCCTCTATTAATTTTAAATGTTTTAAGATCACGAGAATTAATGCCTATAAGCTTTGGATTTAACAGCAATACTTTTTCTAATTCTTCACTATTATGCACTTCAATTAAAGGAAGCATACCGAGGTCTTCTGCATTTTTTTTCATTCTATTTAGTAAGGTTATACTTTTATTTTCATCCAAATCAATAAGCACAGACGCAATTAAAAGAATCAAATCTGCTCCTGCTTTATATGATACGTCAACTTCTTCTTCCGATAATAAAAAATCTTTTCTCAACACAGGTGTTTCAGGGAATTTATTTTTTATATTAATTAAATCCTGCAGGTTTCCAAAAAAAAAATCTTCTTCTGATAATACAGAAATTGCATCAGCTCCAGCATTAATATATTTTTCTGCCCATTCTTCCGGGCTGCTTATGTCGTTCATTCTACCTTCAGAAGGAGAACCCCTTTTTATTTCACAGATCAATGCCCCTTTGTTAAAATCCGGCAATGTTACAGGTACTGTTCTTTTTTCCGGAATATTAATGCCAAAATTTATACCTTTTTCAGCAATAGTTTCTAATCTCTTTTCAACAATTTCTTTTAAAATTTTTTCCATAAATAACCCTAGTTTTCATCAATCGGATGTATAAGCCAGTCTTTTTCCGGAAAATATTCCTGGATGTCGCCATCTGGTTTTAACTGCACTACCCGCTTGATATTTGCATTAGCAATTAAGGCTTTGCATTGATTACAGATAGTTGAATGGCCGATAATATACATTATTGCATTATTTGTAGAATTCCCGTTACGCGCAGCTAAACTTAAAGCATTTGATTCTGCATGGCTTCCCACTGCTCTGCATCTTTCAAGCTGTGTACCTGATTTTATATTGTTCTCATTCCTATAACATTTCCCGATCTCCAGACAATTTTTTTGATATTGCGGGGCTCCATTATATCCGGTACTTATTATATCTTTATCATTTACAATAACTGCTCCAACATGATTTCTCAAACATGAAGATCGTTCAGCAACAGTTTTTGCAATATTTAAAAAATATTGATCCCAATCAGGTCTCAGCATCTAACGCTCCTTTTTTATTCATCTAGTGAAGCAATAAATATTTTATTAAATATTTCCAAAGTTAATATTTCATAAATTTTTTTTTCTTTTTTGTCTATATTTATTATTTCCGATTTTATTATTTTATCGCTATCATAAATATTTATATGATAATAATCTTCTGACATCCGGCTTATCTCAAGTTTTAAATTAGATCCTGAAAAATTTATTATTCCTCTTTTCTTTAAACTGTTTATTATTTTCTTTTTATTTATAATCAAATCTTTCCCGGAAAAAGATATTTTCATTTTTATTTTAAAATTATTCATAGGTAAAAAAGGAGCATGAATTTTAAATAATTCTTCTTTATATCTATCTTTTTCTGCACCTTTTGAAGACTTTACTATTTCCAATAAAGTCTCAGCCATCATCTCTCTTTCCCACTTTTTATCTAATAAATTTAAATTTTTTAATAATACTTTTTTCTTCTTTTTTTTTGTATAAAAAATAGAGCTTTTTTCTTTTTCAATTGCTTTTTTAATATTATAAATTTTTTGTTTTTTTGGATTTGAAATAATTTCAATTTTTTCTGCTAATTTAATAACTTTATAAGCTTTTGACGGCCAAATTCTCTCATATGCATTATATAATTGAAGCAAGCCTTCCAGCTCTCCCCCTCCTTTTATATTTGCTTCACCAATTTTTATAAATAAATTAGATGCTTTAAAGTTAAAATAAACAGATAAAATTTTATAATATATTTTCTTAAAAGGTCTGGTTATATTTGTTTTAAAATTATACTTATCTGTAAAAGAAATTTGATTTTCTTTAAATTCATATGCTATTGATAAAAGCCTATAAATTTCTGCATAATAAATATTTTTATTAATACCAAAATAGAGCATCCATGAAAAATCTTTGATATCTGACAATTGCTTTAAAAGCATTATTGAATCATCTATTTTACCTGCTAAAGCATATATTAATGCTAATGAAAGTTCAGGAAATTTTGTAACCGGTTCTAGACCTGAAGCTTTAATTACTTCATTATAAGATTTTTTAAAATCAAGCGCTTCCAGATATAAATGATTTAATTGATTATGAGCAGAAGCTCTATTCTGCCAGCTAATAGAAACTTTAGCGGATTTATAAGCATTATCAAAAAACAAAAATGAATTCTCCAATAAAGATAAATTATAATAAATAATTGCTCTTAAATTATTTGAATCTTCTTCAATAAAAGAATAATTTACTGCATCCAAATAATATTTCTTAGATAACTTGTAATTATATATTGAAGAATATGAATTTCCAAGAGTCATAAGCAAATCTGGTGAATTTGGATATCTCTCTAATCCTTCTTTTGCTTTTTCTATCCCTTTTGTTGTATCATGAGACTTAAAATATAACCAACTTAATTTTTCATACATTCTTTTTGATGGATAAAGATTTTCAAAAGCTTCTTCCATCATTTTTACTGCTTTTTTATCTTCTCCTATGCTTCCATAAGAATCAGTAATATATAAAAAATTTTCTTCAATTACTAATCCTTTTTCTTTTGCTTTTAAAAACTCAATTACTGCGATCTCATACAATTCGCGATAAAAATACAATCTTCCTTTTACAAAGTTAGGTAAAAAAGAATCCGGATAAACAGTTTCTGCTTCATTTAATAGCTTCAATGCATTATCATAATAGCCTTCACCAATTGCTTCTTCTGCACCAATAATATATTCATCAATTGATTTATCTTGTTGAGCTTTTAAATTTAAAGGATTAACAAAAAACAAAATAAATAAAATTGGTATAACTTTTTTCCATAATCTTATAAAATTAAAAAACGCTTTAATTTTTTTCTTTTTTGACATTTTCTTTAAATCATTTAATATTGATCTCCTGATTTCATTTATATTTTGATTTGTAATTACTAACTTTTTCTCTTCTCTAAAAATAGATTTCTGATATATTTTAGTTAAACTCGTAATATCGGTAATTTTGTCTTTTTTAATTCTATCTGAATATTCAGAAATTGTTTCACTGTCATGAATCGGATACCCCAAATCCAATAATTTTCCAAGTATATCTTTATAAAGATATTTTATCTTTTTCCTTAATTCACTTGTAAAATAAAATAACATTGCAAATACATTTTTCTTAATATAAATTAAAACTATTATTAATAATAATATAAAAATGAATAATGCCAATCCAAAAAATCTTACTGATCGTTTTAATGAATAAACCATTTTTTCCAAGATATCCTGTTCGTCTTTCTCCTTTGTAATTTCTTTCATTTTATCTTTATTCTTTAATATCTCTTCTATCAAATCATTTCTTTCCTCTTTGTCTCCGGAAAAAAATTCAAAATTTTCGCCTTCTGCAATATTTGATGAAGTTGGATCAAATGTAATCCACCCATAATCATCAAAATAAACTTCAACCCATGCATGACCATGAAGAGCTCTAACATCATAAAAATTTAATGTTTTTTCATTCATATCCGGAGCAAAACCAACAGCAACACGCGAGGCAATACCAATTGATCTAAGCATTAAAGTCATTGCAAATGCATAATATGAACAATAACCTTTTTTTGATTCAAATAAAAAATAATTTAATTGATTCCCGCCTTTTGCAATACCCGGTCTTAATGAATAATAATAATTATCTTTTAAATATTGCGAAATAGCAATTGTCTTATAAATAGAATTATCATATAAAGCTGTTATTTCTTCTGCTAATTCTTTGATTTGTCCTTCGTCTTCTTCTTTACCCCAATATAGTAACAACTTCTTTCTTTCAGGATCTAAATTTTTTAAAAATTTTTTTTGACTAAAATTTTCAAACTGCAAATTATTATAATCCGGATCAAATATTGTGCAAAAAGATTTATATATCTGTTTATAAGGAGAACCATCCCAATTAGTTAATGGTACAACCTTTGTTAATAAATCAGATCCCATTAAAGAAGACGGGTCAATATTAATCAAATAAAGCGCCTCTAAAATATCTGTTCTTTCTTTAAAATCCGGAATTTCTTTTAACTCCCATTTATAATCAGAAACATAAACTGGAGGTGAAAATGGATCAACAAACCTTTCAGCGATTTTAAATCTTCCTCCGTTAACATACTCCTCAAGAGAAAATCTTTTTAAATATATCTGTCTATTCCATCCTTCATCAATCCTGGATCTTATATTTTCTTTTACTCCTTCAAGCTCCATTATTAATACTCTATCATCTTTTAATTTAATTTCATCTTTTAATTCTAAGAACTGTTTAAAATCAAAGAAAAATAAATTTTCTTCTAAAATTCCTGATGATGGTCCTTCCCCGCCTTCCTTGTGATCCGGTAGAATTATAACAAAAAAGATCAGTACTAATAATAATATTAAAGGTAAAAACAACAATAAATCTTTCTTTTCAAATTTTCTTCCAGCCAAATTTTGATAAAAAATAGCATGCCTGAATATAAAAAGCAAAACTATAAAAATTAAAAATAAAGATAAATTAAAATAATTTAAAAATATTGTTTTTTGGATAGAATCTTTAAAATTCAAAGAAAGAATAAAAAAAATGATAAGTATAATAGTTGAAAAATAATAACCCCATATGTTTACCCTTATTATTCTAACTGCATCAAATATAAAATAAATTATAATAAAAATTATTATAATTATTGTATCTCTATTAAACAGATAAGGAATTTTATCAACAAAAAAATTATAACCTTGTTTTGGTGCTGTAAAATAAGAAAACATAACTACTAAAAATTTAATTAATAAAAAACTTAATATAATACTAAAAAATCTGATAATAATTCTAATATTTTTTTTAAAAAAGATATAATCAACAAAAATAGCTAAAGTAAAAAATAAAACACCAAAACCCGGATTATAAAAATCCTTCATTTGTAAAGAAACAACAATATAAAGTGAAATATACAATAAAAATGAAGGTATAATATAAAAAAAATTATTATGAATAGTTTCAATTTTTTTAATTGATTTCATTGCCTACCTTATATAATTTTAAATCAATTTTATTATGGATTGATGTTTTTTTAACTTTTTTTATCTCTTCTTCCATTTCCGACTGTTTTTTCTTTGTTCTTAATTTATGTATTATTTCTTTTATTAATCCATCATAATTAAAAACATTAAATAATAATTTCAATATTTCTGTTTTTTGTTCAACTTCTTCATTATCAACAGTTACTATGCTGAAACTCTTTTTTATTTTATTTTGTTTTAAAATTTTTTTATATTCTTCAAATGATGAAAAAATTACCGAATTCTCAATTTTATTAAATGAGTCTATAACAATTGTGTCATATGAATTGTTTACAATATTATTGAATTCTTTTTCTTTTGTATTATCAATTAAAATTCCCTTTGGATTATTTGGACAGAATATTTTAATTTGAAAACTATATTTTAAAAGAAAATTAACTGTTGATAAAAACAATGAAGTAATATATTCATATTCATAAAAATTTTTTGAATAAGGTGAATATAAGATAGAAATCTGTCCAATCTTTGGCGGAATTTTTTCTACTTCTCTAATATGCAGTTCACCGCTACGAGCAAATATCTTCCAATTAATTCTTCTTGTATCATCCCCGGGATAATATTTTCTGTTCTCAAAAAAATCAGTAGAATTAACTTTTACAACACTCTGAATAACCTCTTCCCCGCCTTTATCAAGAAAGAAAGGTATTTTTTCGGCTTTTGAAAAATACGGATATACAATCAATAAAGATTCAAAATCACTTGTAAGTGAATATTTCGTTAATCCAAATATATCTCTAAATATAAAATTAAAATTTTTTAAATTAAATCTTCCATGTCTGTCAAATATTGTATTAATAGTAAAAAACATTCTTGTATAAGATGAGACAGGCTCTGTGATGGATTGTACACGCCTGCCTTTTTCATAAACATCAAATTTCAATTCAAAAAAAATACAAGGAAAATTAATTGGAATTTTTTTTGCTTCAATCTTTAATAACACTTTTTCAAGAGCATGAATTATCCCGTCATGAATTGAAATAAATTCAAGCTTTTTATTTTTATAAAATATATAAATTATAAAATAATATACAAATAAAAAATAAAAAATAAATAAAACTGAAGCACCAAAAAACTGTAAAAATAAATTCTTAAAAAATATTGAAATAAAATAAATAATAATCGAACAAAAAATTATAAAAAAACCATTCAGCTTAAAAATTCTTAATATTAAGGAAAAAATAAAAAAAACTACTGATAGTGATAAAATAATTAGATTAAAAATATTAATTGTCTGAAAAATCATTTAATTATCCAGAAGGTTTTATTCTGCAATTTTATACAACATATATACCCATGTCAATTAATTTAATTATAAATATATTCTAATTTACAAATTATACTTTTTTTAAATATAAACATGAAAGATCAATACATCTGTCTTAAACATATAAAAAACATTTATTAACATAAATTGAAATAAAAAATTTATTATTGCATAAAATTTTTTAAAAAAAAGCCCTAATCCGATTAATAATTATTAACTTATACTTTATTTTATCAATATAATATATTATAATGAGAAAATAAAGTATAAGCAGTTTTAAAAACTGTTTTTTAAAAGGAGATTAATATAGATATCGCAAAGGATAAAATCAAAATAGAAATAAAAAACAAAGAAGAAAAAAAAATATTAGAAGACATGTTAGAGCTTTTGGATTCTAAAAAAGCTGAAGATATAACTGCTATTGACATTTCTGATGTTTCAAGCATGGCAAAATATATTATAATTGTTACAGCAAACTCTTCAGTCCATTCAAGAACTCTTGCTAAGTATATAATTGATTTTTTTAAAGAAAATAACCTCAATAACTATCTATTCAATAAAAGTATTGATTTTAATAATCCATGGATACTAATTGATGCTTCAGATTTTATTATAAATATATTCTTATCAGAAACAAGAGAATTTTATAACCTTGAAAAATTATTTTTTAAAGGAAAAAT
>CAZYID010000079.1:0-14154 GCA_964646595.1 uncultured Spirochaetales bacterium
CAAGACCTATTGTAATTACAAATCCAAACATTATTGATCTATCTCTTACTACAACAATTGATGTTATATATGTTTCACTTGCTACAGTTGAAGATGTCATTATTTTATTAAAAATAATATAAATAAAAAAGCCCCTTATATAAAAGGGGCTTAAATAAATATAATTTATTTAAAACTCTAATTTATTAAATAATACATTTCTCTTCAATTTTACTTTGAGGATCTTTATACTTTGTTTCTGCAATTTCAAAGAAATGAGTTTTTTCTATTATAATAGCCAATTCAATTTCATCTCCAACTTTAACATTTAAATGTGGATCAATACTAGCAATAAGTTGAGATCCTTCTTTAGTAGAAACATATATATGTGTTTCTGCACCAAGTGGTTCTACTACATCAACTTTTACTTTAAAATGATTTTTATTTCTTGGATCTATTACCAAGTCTTCCGGTCTTAAACCAAATGATACTACATCATCTGTATAAAACCTCAACATTTTTGATTGGTTGTCTGAAAGAACAAACTCCTCTTTCCCATGAAATACTGAAAAATTATTTCCAGATTTTTTAACATTAACATTTAAAAAATTCATTGGAGGAGATCCAATAAAACCCGCAACAAATTTATTTATAGGTTTATTATATATTTTTAGAGGAGTATCTATCTGTTGCAAATATCCATCTTTCATTACAGCAATTCTGTCACCTAATGTCATCGCTTCAACCTGATCATGTGTTACATAAATCGCGGTTGTTTGAATTTTATTATGAAGTAATGCAAGTTCTGCACGCATTGCAACACGTAATTTTGCATCTAAATTTGATAATGGTTCGTCAAATAAAAATACCTTTGGTTTCCTTACAATCGCACGTCCCATTGCAACACGCTGTCTCTGACCACCGGACAGAGCTTTAGGTCTTTTATCAAGTTGATCTTCAATATGAAGAATTCTAGCAGCTTCTTTTACTCTTCGTGAAATTTCATCTTTTGGAAATTTACGAACTTTTAATCCAAATGCCATATTATCATATACTGTCATATGAGGATATAAAGCATAATTTTGGAATACCATAGCAATGTCTCTATCTTTTGGAGCAACATTATTCATCTCTTTATCGCCGATGAGTAATTGTCCGCCTGATATTTCTTCAAGACCTGCTATCATTCTTAATGTTGTTGATTTTCCACAACCAGAAGGTCCAACTAAAACGATAAATTCTTTATCTTTAATATCAATATTAGCTTTATGAACCGCTGTAAAATCTGGGGGGAAAATTTTAGTAATGTTCTTTAATTCAACACGAGCCATTTTTAACTCCTCTTATATTATATCTTAATTATATATAAAATTTCCTACTTAATGTCAATAAATTAATCGTAGTAAATATTCATCAATAACATTGACAATTAGTTAAAAATGATTTTATATTAAATATTCAAACAAAATAATTCAATAATACTTTTAAAAAAAATGAAAACAATTAAAAAAAATCAGATCATATTAAAAAACGGAAAAACTTTTTATTGCATTCAATTTAATAGTATAAGAAAAAATATAAATATACAAAAATTTATTGATTTTGGAAATTCTCCCGGCTGGATTGTAAATCAAAATAAAATACAAGAATGGTATTTTTCAGGAATAACCTATATAAATGAAAACTCTTATATTTATGGCCCAAATTTTGACGGAAATTCTTTAGAAGAAATTTTAACATATCCTATTGCTAAAGCACTGCCATATTTTGAAAAACTTATTAATTCTTTAGAAAAATTGAATAAAGAAATAAATATTTCATTTGATCTTCAATTAGATAATATTTATTTTCTTAAAAATGGAGATCTTCTTTTTTTACCTCCAAAAGTATTTGAAAAAATTAAAGATATTGATATTAATTATGATTTTAAAAAACATCAACTGATTAATAATCCATATTTAAATAAATATTCAGAAAAAAATTCATACAGTATATTAATACTTATATATCGTTTATTAACAGGTAAATTTCCATTTGAAAGTAATTCTGAAGAAGAGATCCTTAATAAAATCAGAATATTAAACGTAATTCCTCCTAAATTACTTAACCCAGAAATAAAAAAAAAAATTTCTGATCATATTTCTTCTTTATTTAAAAATAATAAATATACTGATTTATCATTATTAGATTGGCAGAAGTTTTTTAAAAAAATATCAAATGAAAATATTATTGAAAAAATAAGTGATAAAGAAAAAGAAAATTATTTAGAAAAATATGAAAAACAAAAAGAAACTCTGAATAATAATTTTAAGAAAAAAATATTCTGGGAAAAAAACAATAAAAGAATATTAGCAATTACAATTATATCAATTATCCTTTGTACTTCTTTATTTTATTATATTAAAAATCTTAATAAACCCAGAGTTATTAAAGATTTTCCGCCGGAAAAAGTTGTTGAAACATTTTATCTTAGTATTAATAAATTAGATCATCTGACTATGGAAGAATGTGTTATTAATAAAGCCGGTAAAAGTGATATAGATACAGTTTTATCACTATATCTAAATCATAAGCAATCTTTAGCATATACTAAAGAATCAATGATTGCATTTGCTGATGAATGGGATAAAAAAGGAAGACCGATTATTAATCCTCCTTCATTCATTTTTGGAATATTAAACCTGAACATCAAACAAGAATCCTTTGATTTGGAACCTGTATTTATTGTGAATTATGAAAAATGGCTGCCTGATATTAATCAAAATGAAATTAATGAGAAAAGAATACAAAATAAAAGATACAAAATAAAAGATAAATTATTTTTAAAAAAACATAAAAACTACTGGTTAATTTATAAGCTTGATAGAATTGAAAAAAATGAAATAATTGAAGAATAATTAATTTATCTTAATATTCTAATATTTTATTATAAATGAATTGTGCTATTTTCCGATCAATTTTATTACTGTTTTCTTTAAATTCTTCTGCAATTTTAATTTTATCAAATAATCCATCAGCTACCAGTATTGGACTTTCTTTTATTTCTCCTGGAATCTCACCATCATCAATTTTATTATGGACAAAAGTATTATTTGCACTGCTCCATGTTAAAGCTCTTTCATATACACTTTTATTATAACACAATTGAAATCCTTTAATTATTTTATTATTATCATACCATATTATTAAATCAAAATTATTATCTGTAAACCATCTTCTAAAACCTTCATTATGATATTGCTTTACTCTTTTTACTTCATATAACATGATAATAACCTTTAACAAATAAAATTTTATCTCAATTATAAAGTTTGAAGTAATGATTTATAACTTTTTACAAAATAATTACTTTTTTTATTATTCTTTCCAGGGGAATATCATCCCTTTAAAAGAACGTTTACCTACCTTATCTCTATCATCAGCTAACAATTCATCCCATGGGATATCCCTAGCTTTGCAATCAGGATGCTCTTCAAGATAATCATATTTATATAATCTTAATTTAAATGCAACTAATAGAAATAATACATTAATTGATAATCCCAAAAAAATAAAAAGTGTTACAAATGAAATCAAAATGATTATAAAATTAATGATAAAAAGAAAAATAGAAAAACCTGTATTATCAAAACAAAGCAAATACATTTTTTTAATATTCTTCATTACATCTGTTCCAAAATGAGATTGTAATGGGAAAAAAAATTGAACAGCAAGTGAAGAAATTATTGTAAAAAATAATAATATTAAAAATATAAAAACTCCAATATTAAGACCAAATATTTGCTGATTAATATTTAAATAAAATCTTGAAGATATAAAAAAAGCATAAAAAAATGTAATAAAAATAATTGTAAATATTAAACTTGCTTTATATGTTTCTTTTAAATATTTAAAAAAGACTAAAGGTTCTGGATTTTTAAAATCTGCTATTTCTTTTAAATAACGACTGACAGCACCAATATAAACAAACAATAAAATTCCACAAACAAGAAAAAATAAATAATACACAAAAAGGAATAATAAGATATTGATATTTACTAAAAAAGTTACTCCTATTTTAAAAAACAACCAGAAAAAAGAAAGTTCAACAAAACCAATTAATAAAAAACCAAGATTAAAAATAACAAGAGTAAATAAATGGTCCCAGAAATCAAAAAATGTTTTTTTAATTAGAAAAAGATTCATTTTATTTCCTTCTTAAATTTAAACTAAGTTAATTTAACTTTACTAAAATGTCAAGCATGGATTTGAATTTTACATGATTAAAATATTTTTTTTTAATTTAATATTAAAATCAGGAAAATTGATAATTATGAAAATAAAAATTAATGTCATCCGAATTAAAGACAAAAATTAAAAAAAAGTTTTAGCCTTTTATATTACTGCCTTTTAATACTTTTTTAATATACTCATCCAAAATATAAGTTTCAACAGGTTTTGTAATAATAGCTTTTGCTCCTCCATCAAGGCATATCTTTTTACTCATTTCGTCACTTAATGAACTTAATACTATAATTGGAATATATTTAGAAACCCTATTAATAACTTCAAACCCGCTTATTGTCGGCATAAGCATGTCAAGCATCATAATATCATTATTTTCACTACTAACTTTGGATATGGCGTCTTCGCCATTTTCAGCAGTGCTTACATTATAACCAAGTATTTCTAAACTCAACCTATCTAATTCTAAAACATCTTTATCATCATCAACTAAAAGAACATTAATTCCATTTTTATTAATCTCTATATTGGATTTTATTTGATTAAGCCTTCTTATAAACTCTTTAATTATTTGCCTAAAAGTAGGTATTCCTTGTTTATCATATGCTTCTTCGATTTTCTGTTTTAATCCTCTTGTATACTCTTTAATTTTCTTTTCTTCATCAAATGATTTGGAAGAACTTGCTAATGCAAGATACTCTGTATGCCGGTCAACATAAAATCCAAAATCTCCCGCAGCTTCTGCTTCCTGCAATACAAGTTTAATAAAAGGATACTTCTCTGAACCCAATCTTACAATATATCTTCTTATTTCAAAATTTATATCCATTGATATTATTTGTTCTTCAAAGATAGGCATGAGTTCTTTTAGAGTTAATGCTTCGTTTAAAGATTTAATAATTTTATAGCAAAAATTATATTCTTTTACACCATTTGGATATGCAATATCAAGATAAATATTAATAGCCTTTTTATATATATTAAAATTAATATCTTCTATCTTCAAGTTATATCCCCAAGTCCCCAATTTTTTTTATTGTTAGCATTACAATTAATTCTATATCAATTTATTAAAATTACTAATATTATTTTAAATTTATAAAAAATTTTTAAATAATTAAAAATAAATTATTTCCCCTGTAATGTCTTTTTTATCAATCTTTAAAATTCCAAAACTTGGTTTTCTTCCACATATACTGCCTGGATTAAAAAAAAATATTTCATTTTCTTTTTTTAAATAAGGAGAATGTGTATGCCCGTAACAAATAACATCAACATTTGAAAAACTATTTCTTATTTTATCTCTTAATCCAAAAGGGGCGCCCCAGCCATGAATCAATCCAATATTTAATTCTTCAATATTTACAGTTAAAATTGCCGAAAGATTTTGTTTAACCGAATAATCATCCATATTCCCGGATACTGCAAAAACTTCTTTATCAAAACAATATAAATAATCAAGACCAAGCGGGCTGTCATAATCACCAAGTCCAAATATTATATCAACATCATTAATATATTTTGATATTTTTCCCATTGGAAAGTTTTTTAAATTTGTTGGAAAATGTATATCTGAAAGCACCAGTATCTTTTTCATAATATGTTAATGATAATTAATATCATAATTCATTATTAATTGTAAATAAAATATGCTATAAATTATATAATAAAATCATCCAATAAAATAAAATCCGGATTAAAATTTCTTTTTATAATATAATAAGATAGATCAAAAATTTTATTTTTATGATCAATAATTATAGAATCAGACGTTGAACAGATCCCTTCCCTGCTCTGTATTAAATGATAATCAGCAGATTTGACAACATAATTATTTCCGGCAATATTATATTCAATAAACAGTAAACTAATCTTTTTTGATAGTTCTTTACTATAACTTACAGGACTATCTAAATATATTTCAATTTTCTTTACTTTATTTTCAGATAAATATTTGAACATTAAAATTAATGCTCTAATAATTGTCTCCGGTTTTTTTATTTTTCCATGAGATTCTGCTGCATCCCGTAAAAATCCATCATTAGAAATATATAAAAATTTTCCATTTAGATAACTGCAAATTGTTATTAATATATTATAACAATCAATAATAATAGTCATTCCCTTTATATCAATATCTTTTAACAATTTCTTTTTTCTTTTACCGGCAATTTCTTTTTTTATTATTCCTCTTTGTAAAACTGATCTTTCAAGACCGGTTAATTTATATTTATCTCCTATTAATTTTAATGTAGCTTTTTGTGGATATTCTTTTTCTAATAAATAAAAATAATCCCTTGCAGCATTATTAAAATTTTTTGATAAATAATTTTTATTTATCATTTTATAATATCCTACTTTTCTATTAAAACAACAATACTTCTCTGTTTCACTAAAACTGTTGATTCTTTAATCTTATGTTCTTTCCCTTGTTTATAAAATGATGGATTTAAATCTGTATTGATACTTAAATACCATTCCTTTTTTTCCGGAGCAGGAATATTAAAAATAAGATCTTCCCAAAATGAATTTATTGCAACATATATATTTTGATCTTTATGTCCCTTTTTGTATTCACACTTTGATCCATGCAGTATAAATGCAATTGCGTGTGATTCAAAACTAAAATCCGGTTCCCCTACTGCTACTCCATGCCATGTAATAAAATCGCTATTTTTTACTATTTCTTTATTGGTTATAAATTTAGTCATTCTTAATACCGGATGTATTTTCCTAAATCTAATCATAAATTTACAAAATTCAAAAAAATTTTTATCCTTTTTAAGAAGATCCCAATTAAACCAATTTAATTCATTATCATGAGCGTATGTATTATTATTCCCATTTTTACTAAATTTTACTTCATCTCCGCTTAATACCATTGGAGTTCCCTGGCTTATCATAAGAATCAGAAATAAATTTTTTATTTGTCTTTCTCTTAAATCTATAATTTCTCTTTTATAAGTAATTCCTTCTACACCATAGTTTGAACTAAAATTATTATTTTCTCCATCTTTATTATTTTCACCATTATTTTTATTATGCTTATCATTATAACTTACAACATCATTCAAAGTAAAGCCATCATGACAGGAAATATAATTAACACTAAAATATGAATTCTTTTTATTCTTAGAAAACAAATCGGGGCTGCCAAAAACTCTATTAGCAAAATCAATTATTTTATGATTATCTGCTTTTATAAAAGATCTCACATCTTCCTTAAATTTACCGTTCCATTCTGCCCATCGTGGAGGAAATTTTCCAAGTTTAAATAAACCTCCGGCATCCCATGATTCTGAAATAATTTTTGTTTTTGATAAAACCGGATCATCATTAATATCACTTAAAAGAGATTTGCCGTCAATCCAATTACCTTGTTCATCTCTTCCCAGTACTGTAGCCAGATCAAAACGAAAACCGTCAACATGCATATTAATTACCCAATACTTGAGACTATCTAAAATCAGTCTTTTTACTATTGGATTATTACAATTAAATGTATTACCGCATCCCGAATAATTTTTATATTTTTTATGTTTATCTAATATATAATATATAGAATTATCTATACCCTTATAATTAATTGTTGGTCCAAATTCATTCCCTTCTCCTGTATGATTATAAACAACATCAATTATTACTTCAATACCTGCTTTATGAAGAGCTTTTACCATTGTTTTAAATTCTTTAATAGCTGATAATCCTTCAAAGTTTGTAGAATACCATGCTTCTGGAGCAAAAAAAAGAAGTGGAGAATACCCCCAAAAATTCTTTAATCTTTCTTTTGTTACCGGATTAAATTTATTGTTTTCCAATTCATTAAACTCATAAATAGGTAATAACTCTATTGATGTTATTCCTAATTCTTTTAAATACGGGATTTTTTCTATAACTCCCAGATATGTTCCAGGATATTTAATTTTTGAAGATCTGTCAAAAGTAAATCCTCTTACATGCATCTCATAGATTATTGTATCTTCCCACGGTGTATTAAGAGGAATATCATTACCCCAGTTAAAATCATTTTCATCAATTACAATACTTTTTACAATAGAATCATAATTTTTTTCTTTACTAAAAGAAACATGACCTTCCCCCGAATTAATATCATAACCATAAGAATTAAAATAATTCCAATGACAGCCTCCGCTTACTGTTTTTGCATAAGGGTCTAATAATAATTTGTTTGGATTAAATCTATGCCCTTTTTTCTTAGGACAATAAGGACCATCTATAGAATACCCATAATGCTGGCCCTTTTTAACTCCATATACATAAATATGCCAGACATCTTCAGTCTTATTAAACTTTTTATTTAAAGGTACTATATAAGTTGGAATTGATAGATCATTTTTATTAAATAATAATAATGAAATTATTTCAGCATTCTTTGAATAAATAGCAAAATTACAGCCATTTTTATCCAAAGTTGACCCTAAATTATCCGGATTCCCCTTTTCTGTCTTTAAATTTTGACTAAAGTTTTTATCCATAAATTAAATAATATCTTGAAAAAAACCAACCATAGCATTTTTTGATGTTGCACCTGAACTTCTGCTAACTTCTTTACCGTCTTTAAAAATAATAAATGTTGGAATACTCCTAACTTCATATTTTAATGTAGAATCAGGGTTATCATCAACATTCATTTTACATACTTTTAGTTTTTCAGAATATTCTTCTGCAATTTCTTCAATGATTGGACCAACCATTTTACATGGAGCACACCAGGGAGCCCAAAAATCAACAAATACCGGTTTTTTAGACTGTAGTACTTCTAGATCAAAATCTTTATCACTAACATTTATTTCTTTCCCCATAAATATCTCCTTTAATAAATTTTTATAATTTAAATAAACTTTATTAATTAACTATACAAAACATATAATAAAAATTCAATTATATTTACTAATTAATTAATTTAATGAAAAATAATAATAAATTATTAAACAATAAACATTGACTATTCATTATAATTTAATTAATTTAAATATATATACTACATCAATGTGGAGGAAAAAATAATGGCATTAAATCCTGAAATTACATTAAAAATTAAAGAATGGACAAACCCTCCTTATGATCAAGATTGTATCAATGAAATTAAATCACTTCTGGAACAAGGAAATGAAAAAGAACTTATTGAAAGATTTGGTGCGGAATTAGATTTTGGAACCGGAGGAATAAGAGGGATAATCGGTTTTGGATCAAACAGGATGAATATTTATACAGTTGCAAAAGCAACTCAGGGACTGGCAAATTATATTCTTAATAGTAATATTAAAGAACCAAAAGCTGTAATAGCTTATGATTCACGGCTTTATTCTAAAGAATTTGCTATTAAATCATCTGCAATATTAGCAAGCAATGGGATAAAAACATATTTATTTAAAGAATTAAGACCTACACCGGAACTGAGTTATGCAATAAGATATCTAAAATGTACAACAGGAATTGTTATAACAGCAAGTCATAATCCAAAAGAATACAATGGATATAAAGCTTATTGGGATGATGGTGCACAAATAATATCTCCTCAGGATGATGGAATTATTAAAGAAGTAAGAAAAATAATAAAAATGGATCAGGTTAAAGATCAAGGTTTTGATCTTCTAATGTCAAAAAATATGATTGAACTTATCTGTGAAGAAATAGATGAAGCTTTTATCAATGATATAATCAAATTATCTATTAATAAAGATCAAATCTCCAATAGTAATATCAAAACTGTTTATACGCCATTGCACGGAACAGGTATTACTTTAATACCTCAGGCATTTAAAAAAATAGGTTTACCGGAACCGGTTTATGTTGAAGAACAAAAACTTCCGGACTCTAATTTTTCAACTGTTAAATTTCCAAATCCTGAAGAAAAAGAAGCTTTGTCCCTGGCAATTAAAAAAGCAGAAAGCATAAATGCAGATATTGTTATTGCAACTGATCCGGATGCTGACCGAATGGGAATTGTAGTTAAAAATAAAGAAGGGAAATACGAAATTATTACCGGCAATCAAATTGGTGCTATTTTAGAATATTATATTCTTAAAGAAAAAAAAGCTTTAAATATTCTGCCTGAAAATGGAGCAATAGTTAAAACAATAGTAACAACCAATTTACAGGATGAAATCGGAAAAGATTTTGGAATTGAAGTTTTTAATGTTTTAACCGGATTTAAATATATTGGAGAAAAAATTCAACATTTTGAAACTGATGGAAATTATCAATTTTTATTTGGCACAGAAGAAAGTTATGGTTTTTTAACAGGAACACATGCCAGAGATAAAGATGCTATTTCCTCTTCCTTAATGATCGCTGAATGCTGTGCTTGTCTTAAAGCTCAGGATAAAACAATAATTGATTACTTAAATGAAATATATAATAAATACGGTTTTTATAAAGATGATCTGATAAGTAAATATTTTAAAGGAATAGAAGGAAAAGATATAATTTTAAAAATTATGGATTATTTCCGAAAAAATAAAATAGATTCTTTTGGAGGAATATCAGTCTCTCATTTAATTGATTTTAAAAACCAAAATGTTCCGGATACAAATGGAAGTAAATATTTTTTACCAAAATCTAATGTTATTCAATACTTTTTAACTGACGGTTCAAAAATCACATTGCGTCCATCAGGCACAGAACCAAAAATAAAATTTTATTTTTCTACAAAAGGAAAGAACAAAAAAGAAGTTGAGGAAAAAATAAAAATATTAAAAGAGGATTTTATAAATATTATTGATAAAATAACTCAAACATAAAATAAAATTTTACTCGACTGTAATTTCGTTAAACTTTTCACTTATTTCATGTTTTAAACATTTTTTTATATAACTATGAATTTTTATTTTTGCTTCAGTTGATATTGTATCAACAAAAACCGATTTATTATCCTGTACTCTTTCTGAACAAAATTTTAAAAAATAAATATTAGTTTTTTCCGAATTATACCCGATTACTTTTACTGCTACTCTAATCCTTACTCCCTGTAATACAACTGTAACATTTTCAATATAGCTATTAACTTCAAATAAATAGGAATATACAGGATCAACTTTAACAGAAAAAGCATTTGCCGATACATCAAGAATGTTACATATTATCGGCTCCCCTTTATTTTTAAAATTAAAAAAAGCTTCAGCTGTTCCAAATGTTTTCACTTTAATAAAAGATCTTTTGCCTTTTGTGTCAAACATATTAAATATTTTATTTAATACTTCTAATGCATTATTTGCAGCTTCAGAAAACTTTATAACTGGAATATCAAAAGATATAAATTGATTTGTAGCATCTTCTTTTATTGCATCAAAAACAAAAGCAGCAAATTGGATGCTTACATTTTGAATATCTTGAGCTTTTTTCACATACTCTATATATTCACTGATTTTATTTTTTTCATGTATAGAAAAAAATATAATTGTTCGTAATTCATTTTGAATAATTCTTAAAAGTTTATATTTATCTTCAAAAGACACTATATATACTTCATATTCTAAATTAATCAAAGCGTCTATTAAAATAGAAATTAAATCACTCGGTTCGATAAAGTAGATTTTTATAGCAGGGCTTTTATCTTCTTCCATAATATTAATTAATAGTTCTTCTTAAACATCTAATTTAATTATAAAACTATATATACTTCAAAGTCAAATTTTATAATCATAAAAAAAATTTTATAAACTATTTATTTTTTCAAAAACCTTATATAATGCCTGTGTCCCTAAATTTTCAAAATCCAGTGCTGCTGCAGCAATATAAAACTGATAAGCTAAAGACAATCCGGGAAGTGATAATTTCATATTTTTTGCTTCCTCTAAAGCAATGCCCATATCTTTTATAAAATGTTTTATTGCAAATCCGGGATTAAAGTTTTTTTCTACTATTCTTGTTCCTAAATTATTTATTGACCATGAAGAAGCAGCTCCCTTTCCAATAACCCCTATAACATCTGAAAGATCTAAATCAGCTTTATATGCATATATAAGTGCTTCTACAACACCTATCATTGTAGAAGCTATTAATATTTGATTTGACATTTTAGTATGCTGTCCGGAACCTGATTTTCCAATATATGAAATATTTTTACCCATTAATTTAAATAAAGGAAGAACCTCAGTAAATATTTCTTTATCACCGCCAACCATAATAGCTAATGTCCCTTCTTTTGCTCCAATATCTCCTCCGGAAACCGGTGCATCAAGAGAAAAAATACCTTTACTATTGGACTCCTCATAAATAATTTTTGATAAAGAAGGTTTTGAAGTTGTCATATCAATAATTATTGAACCTTTTTTAGCTGAAGACAAAACACCATTTGCTCCTAAAACAACATCTTCAACATCATCCGGATAACCAACAATTGTAAAAATAACATCACTGTTTAATGAGACTTCACTTGGAGTCAAACACCATTTTGCTCCTTTACTTAATAATTCTTCTGCTTTTTCTTTTGTTCTATTATATATAGATACTTCATAACCTGCATTAATTAAATGAAGACACATTGATCTTCCCATTACTCCTGTACCAATCCAGCCAATTTTTTTCATAAGCTAACTCCTTTAGAATAATAAATATAACATACTTATTTTTTTTGTAAATTCTAACTTTATTATCACTTTAATAATTCTTGACTTAGTAATATTTTATATGTATATTTTTTATTAAAATTAAATATTTAAAATGATGGTGATGTTATATGGCAAAAAAAAATATCCCTGATAAAAGTAAAACAATTCAAAAAACAAGACTTCAAAATGAACTTATTAAATTAATTAAAACAATTGATAGAGAAGGTCTATTATTTTTAATCCAGCAAGCTAATGTTTTAAAATATAATATGGAAGTTGATAAAATAAATCAAGAGAAATCAAAAATAATAAATCAAGGATTAAAAGTACCAAAAAAAGATTCTAAAAAATCCGGAACAAGAATTCAAATAATACCAAGTGAAAAAAAGAACTTTTATGTTATTGAAATAGACGCAATTAGAAAATTCTTTTCAATTGAAGACTTTAAAGGTATTGTAAAAGTTGCTCAAAGTGTTGGAGAAAAAATAGAAAAAGCAGGTAGATTATATAACTGGCTTGATAGAGAAAGAAGAGATATCCTAATTGACTGTAAAATAGGAAATAAAAAAGATCCGAGATTACAGGAAATAATAAAAGTAATAAAAAGTAAATATAAAATTAAATAAAATTACTCTGTATAAACAAAATATAATTTTAATTATTTAATACAATGAAACGACGCTATACTATCCCTTATCTACTTAATAAACAGCCAAAATCCCTTCGAAAAAATAAAGATTATCACATGCTTATTATTTTTTATTTTGCTTCTCCATTACTTAAAAAAATACATTTTAATAGAAAATGTTATTCATTATTAAACAACTCAAGAATTGCTCCAGAAAACCTGGAATTTTTTTATAGAACTTACAGGCTACCAAGAAATTCTTTTTTCCCGATGTTCTTAAAAATAAAAAAAGAATATCTTAACAGAAGATTTTTATTAAAAGAAAATAAAAGAAATTATATTAATGATAAAATATTAAACTTACCTAAAAAAACTCTTAGATTTATCAGATATCTTGCAAAATATGAAAGCACTATTAATAAATATAATAAATTCCCTGTATGGAATAATTTATTTTATCCAAAAACAAAAAAAAAAGCTGACATTATCTCAAATTATGATCATGTTGATTGGATTAATATATTTAAAAAATTTATTGAAAAATTAAAAAAACGATATAAATATGTTGATGAAAAATATATTAATAAAATCATTGCATTATTTATTATGGACTTATCAATAAAAAAGCATTCTCCTGAATCCATAAAAAAGCAATACCGAAAATTATCCCTGAAATTTCATCCTGATCAGGGCGGAAACTCAAGAGATTTTAATTTACTTCAAAAAGCACGAAGTATTTTAATTGATTAA
>CAZYID010000080.1:0-14131 GCA_964646595.1 uncultured Spirochaetales bacterium
ATATTTTTATCACCAATTTTTAGATTATGTATTTTAAGCATATTGGTTTCATGCCCCTCCATAACAGGAACTCCGCCTACCAGGATTATAGTGTCATTTTGTTTTGCAATTTTCTTTTTTGTAAGTATTTCTTCTGTGGTATCAAAGAGTTTTTCTGTTGAATTTACTTTTGATATAAAAACACTATTAATTCCCCAGTAAATTGATAATAGCTGTAATACATTTTTATCCGGGGACATGGCAATAATAGGAGATAGTGGACGGTGTTTACTGAGAAGTTTTGCAGTTTTGCCTGTTAAAGTAAAAGCAATAATATATTTTACTTTATAAACATTTAAAATTTTACATGTAGCATACGCAATAGTATCACTTATGCTTTTTGGTTCTGTTATACATGTGTTTTTTATATTAAAAGAGTTATTTTTATAAATTTCTTTTTCTATTCTTTTTGCAATATCTGACATTACTTTTACTGCTTTAACCGGATATTTTCCCATTGCAGTTTCACCTGAAAGCATTACTGCATCGGATCCGTCAAGTATTGCATTTGCAACATCACTTGCTTCAGCTCTTGTTGGCCTTGGATTGAATATCATTGATTCGAGCATTTGAGTAGCAGTAATTACAGGTTTGCCGGTCAAATTACATTTTTTAATAATTGTTTTTTGTAATACAGGCACTTCTTGTGAAGAAGTCTCTGCTCCCAAATCACCTCTTGCGACCATCAGTCCGTCTGAAACTTTAATAATTTTATCAATATGATCAAGGGCTTCCGGTTTTTCGATTTTTGCAATAACAAAAGTATTTTTATTTTTTTTGGTGATTATTTCTTTTAATGCAATTATATCATCCGGTTTTCTTACAAAAGAAAGAGCAATAAAATCAAGATCATTTACAAGAGCAAAATCCAGATCTCTTTTATCTTTATCTGTAAGCGCAGGAATGCTTAGATTTGTATATGGCAGATTGATGCCTTTATGAGGACTTATAACTCCGCCATTCATAATTTTACAGGTAATATTACTATCTTTAATGCTTTTTACTTTTAATTCTATATTACCATCAACTAAAAATATTTTTTTCCCGGCTTTTATTTCTGACGGCAACTTTTTATAGTTTACGCTTATTACATTAGAATTTCCAATTACTTTATCTGTTGTAATTGTTATTTCTTTTCCTTTAATTAATTCAATTGTTTCTTCCTGCAAATTACCGATTCTTATTTTTGGTCCCTGCAGATCACAGAGAATTCCAATATACAGATCAAGTTTTTTTGAGATTTCTCTAATATTTTTAATTGTTTTTAAGTGAAAGTCATGATCTCCATGCGAAAAGTTTATTCGCGCGATATTCATACCGGAGAGGATCATTTGTTTTAAAGTTTCTTTATCCTGACTTGCAGGGCCTATTGTACAGATAATTTTAGTTGATTTCATAATAATTTAATTCTTAATCAAAAAAGATGAAAAGATCAATAATAATTTTGAAGAATTTTTTAATAAATGATTTTAAACGCTATAATTACTGACAATATCATGTGAGGAATATTAAAATAATTTTTTTTGTAAATGATTGATAAAGGATATTTTAATTAAAAAATTTTTACTTGTATTAATTCCATTTTTTTTGGTATAAAGAGTGCATTATTAAATACATTATGTGTATTTTTATAAAAAATTATTTATTAAATTTATATATAAAGGATAAAAAGCAGGAAAAGATCTGCTTTTACTTAATAATCCTCACAGCAGTTTAAAGAAACTTCTTATTTATAATTTTTTACACATATTTTTTGTTTTTAATGTATAATTAATTTATTGGAGGCAGAATGAAGACTCTTGGTATTTGTATTGGAGCATCTTCTATTACAATTGTTGGTTTAGAAAAAAATGCTAACAATATAAAAAAGATTGAATTAAAAAAGCTTTTTCATAATAGTGACTCTAAAGGAACATTAGTTAAACTATTAGAGCAGATAGATCTGAAATCATATGATAGATTTTGCGTTACAGGAAGAAAGATTCGTAAAATAATAAATTTGACTTCAGTTACAGAACCTGAAGCTATTGAAAATTCTATTCAAGAATTGATTAAAGATAAAGGTAAACATAATGCTTTAGTAAGCGCCGGTGGAGAAACTATATTAATATATGAATTAGATAAAGAAGGTAGAATTTATAATGTATTTACCGGGAATAAATGCGCTTCCGGTACAGGTTCTTTTTTTCTACAGCAGCTAACAAGAATGGCATTAGATATAAATGAGCTAAAGGATTATTATAAAGAAGAAGAGGCTTATGAAATATCCGGCAGGTGTTCGGTCTTTTGCAAATCTGATTGTACTCATGCACTTAATAAAGGAATTGAAAAGGACAGGGTAGTTGCAGGACTTTGTAAAATGATGGCTTTAAAAATTACTGAGTTACTTACTACTTTTAACAAGAAAAATATTATTTTAACAGGCGGGATTTCTAAAATAAGCCCAATTGTTAATTATATTGAATCTTCTGTTGATTCGTTATTAATACCGGAAGAAAGCGGTTATTTTGAAGCATATGGAGCAGCTTTATGGGCATTTGATAATGAAACAAGTGAATTCCCCGGTTTTGATCATCTATTTAAAGAAGGCAAATCTACTTTTAGCTATTTAAAACCTTTAAAAAAATATGAAAGTTATGTTGATTTTAAACATTTACCATTTTCTAAGGCAGAGGAGGGTGATGTTTGTATATTAGGAGTTGATATTGGTTCAACAACAACAAAAGCAGTATTAATAAGAAAATCAGATGATTCTATATTAGCTTCGGTTTATTTAAGGACTTCAGGGGATCCTATTCAAGCAGTTAAAAAATGTTATAAAAAAATACATGAAGATCTTGGCGGAAAAAAAATAAAAATTATTGGATTAGGAACAACCGGATCAGGCAGGCAAATTGCAGGACTTCATGCGTTAACAGATTCTATCTATAATGAGATAATATGTCATGCAACAGCAAGTGTTTATTTTGATAAAGATGTGGATACTATTTTTGAAATAGGCGGTCAGGATGCAAAGTACACTTATATAACTCAGGGTATTCCGTCAGATTATGCAATGAATGAAGCATGCTCTGCAGGAACAGGCAGTTTTTTAGAAGAAGCAGCAAAAGAATCCTTAGATGTTAAAGTTGAAGAAATTGCTGAAATTGCTATGAATGCAAAAAATCCTCCAAATTTTAATGATCAATGCGCAGCTTTTATTTCATCTGATATAGCAACAGCATTTCAGGAAGGCCTAAAAAAAGATGATATAGTTGCCGGTCTTGTTTATTCGATTTGTTTTAATTACAGCAACCGGGTAAGAGGCGCAAGACCTTATGGTAAGAAAGTTTTTATGCAGGGGGGAGTTTGTTATAATAAAGCTGTACCAATAGCAATGGCTGCATTATTAAATGCTAAAATAATTGTACCACCGGAACCGGGTTTAATGGGAGCATTTGGATGTGCTGTTGAGATTAAAAAAAGACTTGAAAAGAATTTATTAAATGAAAAAATTTTTGATTTAAAAGAACTTTATAATAGAGAAATTAAATATGGCAAAACTTTTATCTGTAATGGCGGAAAAGAAGAATGTGACAGAAAATGTTCTATAAATATGATTGAGGTTAACACTCAAAAAATTCCTTTTGGCGGTGCTTGTAATAAATATTATAATTTACGATATAACATTAATGATAAAGCAGAAGAAAATGATCTTGTTGCATTAAGAGAAAAAATGCTTTTTAAAGAATTTGCTTCAAAATGTAAAGATCATGGAGCTGAAGCAAAAACAATTGGTATAAATAGAACTTTTTTAACAAACATGCTTTATCCTTTATATTTTAATTTTTGGGATCAGCTTGGATTTAATATACAGTTATCTGATGATGTTACCTTAAGTGGAAGAGAAAAAAGAAGAGCAGCTTTTTGTTATCCGGCAGAGATAGCACATGGAGCTTTTGATAATCTATTAAGTAAAAAAGTGGATTATATTTTTATGCCTCATATACTGCATATTCCAGTAACAGGCAGTATTGAGAATAATAAAGCATGTGTTTTTGTACAGGGTGAACCATATTATTTGAAAGAAGCTTTTAGTGATAGAGATATTCCTAAGATGCTTGTTCCAATTATTGATTTTCAAACTCATGTTGATTCTACAAAAAATGAATTTATAAAAGTTGCTGTATCTGTTGGAGTTAATAAAAATAAAGCTAAAAAAGCATTTGATTTTGCAGTAGATAAAATGCTGGATTATTTTAAAAAAGCATGGGCAATAGGTAAAAAAACAATCGAAAAATTAGAAAAAAATCCGGATAAGTTTGCAATTGTGTTAATGGGCAGGTGGTATAATGCTCTTGCAAAAGAAGCAAATATGTCTATTCCTCATAAATTTGCTACTCGTGATATTACAATAATACCTTATGATTTTATACCTTTTGATTATGAGCATCTTGGACTTCATATGCACTGGGGTATTGGTAAAATAGCCTTACAGGTTACAAAATTTGTAAAAAATCATGCGCAACTCTTTGCTGTTTATGTTACAAATTTTTCATGTGGCCCGGATTCTTTTGTAATACCTTATTTCAGGGATGAGATGGGGAAAAAACCTTCATTAACTTTAGAATTAGACAGTCATACAGCAGATATTGGTTTAAATACAAGAATTGAAGCTGCATTAGATATTATAACATATTATAGACAGCTGGATCTTAAAAAAGAAAAAAAAGAACAGCCTTTTGTTCCGGCAGAAACTTTTCATAAAGGAAGTACAGTATTTTTTAGAGATTCTAAAGGAAAAGTTTTAAGTTTAAAAGATCCAAGTGTAACATTTTTGTTTCCAATGATGGGGAAATTCTTAACAGAAGCAGGAGTAGCTGCAGTAAGAAGAAATGGATATAATGCCAAAATGGTAGATCAGCCGGATGCAGAATCATTGAGTGTAGGTAAAGCAAATTCCAGTTGTAAAGAGTGTCTTCCTTATATTATTTGTGTTGGATCTTTACTGGATTATATTAAAAAGAGGAAAAAGCCCGGAGAAAAAATTGCTTATTTTATTGTTGGTGATCCGGCACCCTGTAGAGTTGAACAGTATCAGGTTGGTTTTCAAAAGATAGTAGATAAGAATAAAATACCTGATGTAGCAATACATACTCTTCAGTCATCTGAAGGATTTGCAGGTATGGGACTTCAAGCACTTTTAGATGTATGGAGAAGTTTTTGTATTTCAGATGTTGTTGAGCAAATTTATTCTGTTATTTTAGCTTTAGCAAAAGATAAAGATAAAGCTTTAAATGTTTTTGAAAAAGAGTGGGCTAAAATTTTAGCCAATATTGAAAAGAAGGAAAAAATTTCTTTATTAAAAAGATTAAAATTAAGTTGCAAAGAATTATCAAAAATTGAATTGGTAAAACCAATTAACGATGCAAATAGAGTTACTGTAACCGGAGAAATGTATGTTAGAAGCGAACCTTTTTGTAGAAGAGATATTGAAATGACTTTAGCTGATATGGGTTTTATTACAAAAATTACACCTTTAATAGAATGGCATTATTATGTTGATCATATAATGTGGAAAAATTATGCGAAAGAAAAAATTTCTATTTTTAAAAGATTTTATTTTTTAATTAAAACTAAAATACAATTAAGTATTGAGAAGCGTATAAAAAAGATATTTGCAAAAACTCATCTTTATGAATATGACATAATTGACATTAAAGCTATTTTAAAAACATCGGATTCATTGGTAAATAGAAAATTAATTGGAGATGTTGGTATAACAATTGGTGTTGGTTTAAGGGATTCTCTTAAAGATTCAAGCGGAATCATTTCACTTGGGCCATTTGCCTGTATTCAGACACGTATGGCAGAAGCTATTTTAAATAATAATATGACTATGTCCGGGAAATTAAATGTTAATAAAGAATCTGTATTTGGAGAAAACATACATAAGATAGATAAAAATATGCCGCTGCCGTATCTTGCAATAGAATCAGACGGTAATCCATATCCTCAAATCGTTGAAGCGCGTTTGGAAGTATTTGGCTTGCAGGCAAGAAGAGTTGGTGAAATGATGAAACAGGCAAAAAGAAAAGCTGGGTAATTATTTATAAAAAGACGTTTTTTTTTCTTCTTTTTTATTTTGATACATTGCTTTATCAGCAATTTTTATTAAAGTACTGTTTTCTTTTGCATCATTAGGATAAGTTGCAATACCAATTGCAATACTAATATTAATAGTTCGTTTTTTATCAATGTATTTCTCTGAAACAACTTTTTTTAGCCTATTTACAAGGCAAAGAGCTCCATTTTTATCATTATGTTCTATTATTATTATAAATTCATCACCACCATATCTTGCAATGATGTCAGTTTTACGACAAGTTTCTTTTAATAATTTTGCTATAGTTTTTAATATTAAATCACCTTTATTATGACCAAACTCATCATTAATTTTTTTAAAATAATTTATATCAATAAAAATTAATGAAAATTGAAATTTATATCTTTCTGCTGTTTTTAAAATTTTTATTAATTGAAGATTGAAATATCTTCTATTCCATAATCCTGTTAAAGGATCAGTCAGGGATTCGGTTTGGAGTTTCATCCTATTTCTATAATTTTTAATTGCTTGTTCAATAGTGTTAATAAGATCTTGTTTGAGACAGGGTTTTGTAAGAAATTTAAATATTTGACCCTTGTTTATTGCATCAATAGCAATATCAAGCTCTGCGTTTCCGGTAATCATAATTCTTGTTGTTTGTGGTGATTTTCTTTTTACTTTTTCAAGAAAATTTATTCCGTCAAGTCCAGGCATTTTCATATCTGCTATAACTACTGCATAAAAATTATTTTGAGTTATTGATTTTAGAGCATTAATAGGATTTGCAAAATAGTCAACGTTATATTTTTCATCCAGTTGATTTTTTATAGTTTTTATGATTTTTTCATCGTCATCAACATATAAAATTTTTTCTTTTTTCTTCATTGAATTAATTATAAATAAAACAGGAAAAGTTTACTACAAATTAATGATGGATTAATAAATTTTTAAAAAAATTAAGCTTGCTGTTTCGAATAATTTACAATAATCTTTTTTCCTCTAAATCTTTTTACTGATAAAAGAACGATAGCTTTTTCACCAAAGTCTTCCGGGATTTCAAAGAATGAATATTTATCAAAAATTTTAATATTTTTTATCTGATGTTTTTTTATTTTCATGCTGTTTATAATAAAAATTATAAGATCTCCTGGAAAAACTTTTTTGTCTTTACCGATATTAATAAATAATTTTACATATTTTTCATCTATAATTTGCTGTCTATTGTTTATTGAAACGTTTTTTGTTGAATTTGATTTTTCTTTTTTTTCAGATATTTTTTCAAATAAATTTATTCTATTTTTTATTAATTCAATTCTTTTAAGGTCATTCTCTAAATAACAGGCAAGTAGAAAAATTAAAGCCTTTTTTTTATCTTTTCCAGGGATTTTTTTAAATATTTCTTTTTCTATTTTTTTGAACTTTTTGTATTCAAAAGAATTTATATATTCAAATAATTTTTCCCATTTAAATTTATCTTTAATATTTATAAAAGGTTGATTTATTGAGTCTTTTGGCATTTATTCCCCCGATTATACTTAAATAATATTAAAATAAAAAAGCATGTTATATTTTATTAAGAAAAAAATATATTTTTTTCTTAATTTTTGTTAAATTAATTAAGTGCAAAAAAATATTTGATTATTAAATCAATAATTTAATAAAAGTAGAAAAAAGTCAAATAATTTTATATTATTTATAAAGAAAATAGAAAGTAATAAAAAAATAAAATCAAGGAAACAAAATGAAAGCAATTATTATAGCTGCAGGTTATGGAACAAGATTTTTACCCGTAACAAAAACAATACCTAAAGAAATGCTGCCATTGATAGATACTCCTTCAATTGAATTTATTGTAAATGAGTTAATTGAATCAGGAATAAAAGATATTTTAATGATAACCAGTAGAAGAAAAAAATCTCTTGAAGATTATTTTGACAGAGAAGTAGAGTTAGAAGGTATCTTTAAAAAAGAAAACGATCAAAATAAGATGAAAAAGATTATTCCTAAAGATATTAATTTGTTTTTTTTAAGGCAAAAAGAAATGAAAGGGACAGGGCATGCAATGTTGATCTGTAAAGAATTTATTGGCAATAGTCCTTTTGTGGTCGCTTATCCTGATGATATTGTTTTTTCTTCTGTACCTTTAACAAAGCAATTAATTAATATATATAATGAAACAAAAGGTAATGTATTAGCTGTACAAGAGATTGACGATGATGTATCAAGATACGGAGTAATTGATTATAAAAAAGAAGGTAATCGATATAAAGTAAAAGAAATTATAGAAAAACCAAAACCAGGGACAGAACCAAGTAAGATGATATCAATTGGAAGGTTTATATTTATACCTGAATTATTGCCGATATTAGAAAAAGAGTTTTCCAGTCATATAGAAGGTGAATTTTATCATATAAATGCAATTAATAATTTAGCTCAGCAGGATAAAGTTTTTGCTTGTAAATATCAAGGAGATAGGCTTGATACTGGAGATAAAATTGGTTACTTAGAGGCAAGTATTAAATATGGATTAAATAGAGAAGATTTGAAAGAAGACATTAAAAGAGTTTTGAAAAAATATGTTTAAGGTTTATAAGGCAGAAAATAAATGTTTTCAAATTAACAATAATTTCTTTAAGGAATAATATAGTTTTATATATATGAAAAAATTTTTCATTTTTTTTGGTTTATTAATAATTATTTACTCTGTATATTCTCAAGATCAGAATAATTGGCGTAATAAATCAAAAAAATTCAGATTAGAGTCTATATCAAAAGATATTCTTTATGCGGATTATAATCAATTAAAATCATTGGCAATGTCTTTAGGATTAAAAGAGGAAGATAATTCTGAGGCTTACAGAAATGCTTTAGCTGAATATTATGGAATACAATTATTAGAAAAAAAGAGTATAGAAAGTGTTGATAAAATTGTTTTAAAAAGAGCAGGAGAGCTTAAAATTTATCAGGTGAAAGAAGAAGATGAAGAAAACATGCATTTTCTTGGTAGAGTAAAATTAGAAATAGAAATGAAAGATAAAGAGAATAAAACAATTACAAGGATTTTGGAAGCAGATGAGATATTTATTAATACAAAAAGTAAAGAGATAACCGGTATAGGCAATGTTTATTTTAAAGATGATAGATTAGAATATGAAGGTAATCAATTTTATTATAATTATGACGTGAGCAGAGGAGTGCTTTTTGAAGGAAGAACCAAATTACTTAAAGGTGGAGAATCAGGATTAGAAGGGGCTTATTTTAAAGGAAAAAAAGTTGTACAAACAGGTAAAGATGAAATCATATTATATGATGGCATGTTAACAACTTGTGAAGAACCAGATCCTCATTATTTTATGAAAGTATCAAGGTTATGGGTAAGTGAAAAAGGAGAATGGGGCATTTTAAATGGAGCAATATTTGTTGGTAAAACACCTTTATTTTATTTTCCTTTTTATTATCATCCAAAAGATTTAATAATTCAACCCGCTTTTGGATTTAGGTCACGTGAAGGTTGGTACTTAAATACTACTTATTATATTTTTGGAGAAAAAGAAGCGGATGATGAAAAAAAATTAGTAACAGCGAATGATTTTATTGAAAAAATGCGGAGAAAACCTACATCTCCTTTTCATATTACTTTAACAATGGTTAATCAGAAATTAAATGAATTTTATAATAAACATGAATTTTATAAAAAGTATCCTGAATTTAAGCTTTATCCAAAATTTCAATCAATTGATATTGCATTTAAAGCTTTTACTGATGCATATACAAATCTAGGTTTTTATTCCGGGATATATTTTTATATAAATGTTGATTATCCGGATTTTCCTTTTACAATAAGTTTAGTATCAGATTTAGCTTTGTCAAGAAAAGTATGGGAGGATAATGATTCTGATTTATATGTACCGTATAAACCTGAGGATAAAGATGAATATAATCCAAATAATACATATTATAGTTTTAGTGCAAATCCCCTGGTATATAGAATGTCACAGTGGTTTAGAATGAGAGGGGAAATATTAAAAAGTTATATAAATTTTAAGTATGACTTTCAATTAGAATATGCAACAGATAGAAGTTATTTTACAGATTTTTATAAAAGAAAACTTGGTTTTACATATATTGATTTATTAGCTGATACAATTTCATATAGTATAAAAAGTAGTGGTCAGGAATTATCAGCTTTTAAGACAAGAGAAGAATTAGATGCTACTTCGGATGCAAATCATGAGAAGCTTTTTACATTTTACTCAAATAATTTTTCTTTAAATAAATATCCTGAAATTTTTGGGCTAAAAGTATTAGAAAAACTTAATTTAAATATTGAATCTATAATAACTTTAAAAGATACAGATGTAAGTTCTGCTTTTTTTGAAAATGATGGTTCTGAGGATCCAAGGAAAAATCGATATTTACTATATAAATTTATGGCTCCAAATATGTATTCAGCTTCTGAAGGTGACTTGGAATCAAAAGAATTTAGAATAGAAGGTACGCTTTTAGATTACGATGTTTTATTAGAAATGCCGCAAAGGATTAATGTTTATCAAAATACAAAGAGATTGGAAAAATATAAAGAAATTGGAGAAAAAGAAAAAGATAAAGAAGAGAAAAGCTTATATACTTATATACAAAATATTCATGATAGAGATTTGACTTCAGATAAAACAGAATTGGATTATATGCTTTTATTACCGTTATTTTCAAAAAAAACTCCTATTTCTAAAATAACAAAATTTGATGAAGATTATAAATACATGGATGTTTTATTTGATAAAAAAGATTTTACTTATAAAAAAGAAGAACTTACGGATGATATCGAAAAAGTTTCAGAAAAAGATTATTCAACATTAATTAATGTCGGTTCTTATAATAAAAGGACTTATATTGAAATAAAACCAGTTGGTTTTGATATGAAATATGCTTTAGTTGAAAAATTGAAAAATGAATTTGTATTTGATACAACAACAGATAATCCATATTTAGATACAGCACAAAGTTTACTAACAAGTGACGAAGAAGATCGTATAACTTTATATGATATTTTAAAAATGTATAATATTAATAATAATGTAAATTATACATTATTAAGCACAGTTAATTTTTTAAAGAATCAATACGGGCCTTTGTGGGGGACTAAACCGAAATTTAGTGTATCTTATGTAAAACATTACAGCAGCATGGATGTCTACTGGAGATATTTAAATAAAGAAGATACTCAAGAAGATATAGATGCAACTATATTTGATGAAGAATCAGAAAATAGAAGAAAAACAGAATTTTCTATTAAATACAATGATCAATTAATAAATGATCTTTCTTTTGGAGTTTATAGAATAAAAGGCACTTCAATTGAAACAGATTTAAGTACAGATATTTTTACTTTTAATGAATTAAAAAGATATAATTTTATGGAATTAAATTATCAAAATAGGAATGATTTAAATTATCAGGATGTTGATCCGTATTATTATCATAATAGAATGTCGTATGAAAAGATTAAAAAACTGGAATCAAGATTTAGAGCCGGAGTATATTTGTTACCCGAAGGAAATGCTCATGTGTTAAGTATGAGAGCAGGGCCAACAATTAGCTGGATTATCCCAAGCACAGAACTTTCTATGTTAAAGAGCGAGCTTTGGGATGAAGAGAGAGATGATATATTGTATGAAAATTCAAATATTAATGAGGCAAAGGACTATATTTATTATAGAACAGGAGAGCCAAATTTAAATGATAAGATAAGTGATTTCTTCTGGGGCAATGATTTTTGGGGCGGAGCAAAATATTATAGAAAAATGTTTAAGGATATCACTTATGAAATTGATTATTCTTACACGAATAAATTAATAAAAGTAGTTTCGATTTCAAATGATTTAATTTTTAAATTTGATAATATCGGAAATTTTTCAAATAAAAACGGGGAATTGGAAGGATTTTCAATATATCCGGATGAAATTTTTGAAATTAATTTATTTGATTCTATTTTTAAATATAAAACAGAAATATTGTTTAAAAAAATAAAAAATACAGTTGGTTTTTCAAGTTTTACTGCTTATCAGGAAAAAATTGATGAATGTAAAATTATGACTTTGGATAATAATCATTCTATGTCTTGCAGAGTACCGGGACAATTATTTCCTGTAAAATTACCAGAAGGTGATTGGTTAAAGTTTACTACAGATTTTATTTTTAAATGGGATAGAACTGAAGAATGGGCAGATAACAGTAAATATAATGATTTTTATCTTGATTCTCATAAAATATCATTTAATGTGTTAATGGATATTTTTCAAATAGGCTTAACATTTAAGAAATATAATTTTTATAATACCGGATATGGCTTCGAATTGGATGAAGGTGTTATTGAACTAGGTCATAGAATAACTGAGATACCGGTTTTTGGAAGATTTTTTAAATTAATTTTAGAACCAAGGATTGGCTATCAATTTTTTGTAAAACATAATGATTATTATGAAGATGGTATTTTAAAACAATATAATGTTGACTATTATGAAAAAAATAAATTGGTATTTTTGCTAAATGTTGATCTTATAATTGGCCAGGGAACTTCATTTGAAACATTATTGCATTTTGGTGTAAAAAGTGAAAATAGAAAGATGTACAATTATTACAAAGAAGATGGGTTAGCAGAGTTTTTTAATGATATTTATGATTCTTTTAATTTTCAGGATATTGAAAAAAGAAGAAAAAGTCCATTTAATTTACAGGAAATAAATGTTAAACTTGAACATCTTCTCTGTGATTGGAAGCTCACGTTTGAATATATAGGAAAAGCAGAAAAAGAGTTTAAAGATGGAGAGGAAACAGGCAGGTATGAGTGGAATAATAGATTTGAATTTTATGTAACATGGGCAGTTAAACAAAAAAATCAATTAATGGGACTGTTGAATAAGACTAAATTAGAGCATAAATATGAAAAAGATGAGTGGCAGCAGCCTGTAATTTCTTTAGATCCGAATGAATAAAAACAGTCTGTATTATCTATCTAATAAACTATTATAATATCAGTATTTAACTCAATTATTTTTTATAAAAAAAAATAAAAAATTTTTTCTTTTTTTGTTGACAAACTATATGTAGTGTTATATTGTGTAAATATATAGCTAAATAGTAGTATATATAGTGTTAAAAGTTGCCGATAATGAAATGTCCAATATGTAATTGCACAGACGATAAAGTATTAGAAACCCGTCTTATTGGGAATGGACGTAGTGTAAGAAGAAGAAGAGAATGCGAGTCCTGTGGTTATAGATTTACTACCTTTGAACAGGTTGAAGAGAAGAAATTGATGGTAGTAAAAAGAGATGGAAGAAGAGAAGAATTCAGCATAGATAAATTAGCTGCAGGAATAGATAAAGCAATAGAAAAACGACCAGTTCCTCGTCCGGTTATAGATGAGTTATTACAAACAGTTGAAGAAGATGCAAATATGAGAGCAGGTGAAACGCATGAAATTTCTTCTTTTGAATTGGGGGAAGCAGTAATGGAGAAATTGCATGAATTGGATCAAGTTGCATATATACGTTTTGCATCAGTATATAGGCAATTTGAAGATGTTAAAGAATTTATTAGAGAGATAAAAAATATATCTTCTGTTGTAAAAAATAAAAGGTAGCAGGAAAAAATGGCAAAAAAAGAGTTATTGAATGATTGGCAGGAATTCGTAGGCAACAGTAAATCTGATACGAATAATTCTGCAATAAAACGAGTAGTAAAGAGAAACGGACAGATAGAAATCTATGACAGAAGTAAAGTATATAATGCCATAATGAGCGCTGCCAAAGCAGTTGGTAAAGATAATTTAGAATTAGTTGAAAACCTTACAAGTATAACTGAAGAAAAACTTCTTAATTTTATATCTAAAAGACATCCAAATTCTGTTCCGGCCATAGAAGAAATTCAAGATATTGTAGAAACAGTTTTAATCGAAAAAAAAGAAGTTGAAATAGCAAAAGCATATATTATTTATAGAGCAAAACA
>CAZYID010000081.1:0-14036 GCA_964646595.1 uncultured Spirochaetales bacterium
CTCATATGCCTTCTTATGGAGCTGAAATGAGAGGTGGAACTGCTCACTGCTCTGTAATAATAAGTGATAAACCTATTGCTTCTCCTGTTGTTAGCAATCCGGATATTACACTTATTTTTAATCAACCATCCAAAACTAAATTTGAACCTAGAATTATAAACAAAGGCAAAATATTGATAAATAATTCTCTTGTTAAAGAAAAAGCAAAAAGAGATGATATTGATGCTTACTATATTGATGCAACAAATCTGGCAGATCAAATAGGAAATGTCAGAAGCGCAAACATGGTAATGCTTGGTGCTCTTGCTAAAATTACAAATATTGTTAAATTAGAAACTATAATTGATTCTCTTTCAAAAGTCATTTCTGCAAGAAACAGATCTCTAATAGAAATTAATACTAAAGCATTGAAAAAAGGTTTTGATCTATTTTAAAAAAGTAAATAAAAATTCAAACCACAAGCTGTTTTATTAGGATTAATCAATGAAAACATATTATGAATGTATCCCCTGCCTGCTTCAGAGCATTATAAGATTATTTAATAACGGTGTTATTCCAAAAAACAAACATGAGATATTGCTTAGAAAAATATTAAGCTACTTATCAAATATAAATCTAAATTACTCTCCTCCAAAAATTGCTCAAGAAATTCACAGATTAATTCGTAAAGAAATTAATAATAAAGATCCTTATAAAAAAATAAAACATAAATACAATAAATTATGTTTAGATAAATATAATAACCTTAAACAAAAAATAGAAAATTCAGAAAAACCATTATATGAAGCATTAAAATTAGCAGTTATCGGGAATGTTATTGATTTTGGACCAAATCATTCTATTAACCTTAATAAACAAATAAATAAATTTAAAGATATAAATTTTGCTATTGATGACAGTAATAAATTATTTAAAGATATTAAAAAGGCAAAAACCATACTTTATCTGGGAGATAACTCAGGAGAAATTATCTTTGACAAACTCTTTTTAGAATTTATAAATCATGATAATGTTTTTTTTGCAGTAAGAGGTAAACCTGTTCTAAACGATGCAACAAAAGAAGATGCCGAGTATGCAGAAATTGGTAAGATAGCTAAAATAATAGACTCCGGCACTGATATACCCGGAACAGATTTGAAAGAATCATCTGTTGAATTCAAAAAAATTTTTAAAAATGCAGATTTAATTATTTCTAAGGGACAGGGTAATTATGAAAGTTTAAGTGATATAAAAAATAAAAATATTTATTTCTTATTAATGGCAAAGTGTGATCTTGTTGCAGAACAGCTTAAAGTAAAAAAAGGTGAAATAGTAGTAGAAAAAATAAAAAAATAAGGATACACAATTTGGAATGCAAATGGTATAAAATTTGCCCAATGAAAAAATATTATGAAAAGGGAAAAATAAATAAAATATGGATTGATGATTATTGCAAAGGCAGCTGGTTAAATTGCATTAGATATAAAATGGAAGAAAAAAGTAAATATCATCCTGACTGGATGATGCCTGATGGAAGTATTAATAAGGAATTAATGTAAAATGTTTAAAACAAATTTAAAAGTAAAACTTTTTTTAATTATTATAATTATACTAATCCCTTATCTAAGCTTTTCACACCCGCATATTTTTATTGATTATAAAGCAAACTTTATTTTTGAAAATTCTTCTCTTATAAATATTAATATTAAATGGATTTTTGACCAATATTTTTCTGTTTCTGTAATTAAAAATTTTGACTCAAACAATAATGGTATAATAGATAAAAATGAACTGGAAGTTTTTACAAAAACAACTTATGAAAGCTTAGGAAATTATAATTATTTTATAAAACTTTTTCTGAATAATCACATTATTAATATAAAAAAAATTAATAACTTTAAAGTAATAATTGAAAGTAAAGATTTGATTATATATCAATTTTCAATCCCCTGTGACATTAAAGCGTCTGATGAAATAAAAACTGTTACTTTATGTTTTGAAGATCCAACATATTTTGTGGCTTTAAGCACATCCGAAAAAAATGTGTCTATAAAAAATGACAACAGTATAGAAATTACTAATACTTATGTTAAAGATAAATATGAACAAACAATAAAATTTAAAAAAGGAAATTAAAAATACATGAATAATCGTAAAATAAAAGTATTTGTATTAATAATTATCTTATTTATTTTTATAGCTAATATTTCTTTTACTCAAGGGAATCCCCTCTTTGACGGTAAATCTAATAAAACAGAAGAAAAACAAAATAACGCTGATTCTAAAAAAAATAAAAATAATGTTTTATGGAAAAAATTTTCAATGCTTATGGCTACAATAAGCAAAAAAATAAATAATTTATTTAATAAATTAGATAATAATTTTAAATTATATTATTTATTACTACTAATTGTAATTTCATTTTTATATGGATTTTTTCATGCTGCAGGTCCCGGGCACGGTAAATCCATTTTGATATCATATTACTTGAATAATAAAACCATATTAAAGGATGGAATCAAAGTTTCCTTTTTAATTGGAATAATGCATTCTTTAATGGGTGTTATTATTGCTATTCTTTTTACATCAGTTTTAACAGGTATAAACAGTTTAATTAAGGTAAGAATACATTCATATTTTAATTTTATAAGCGGGACACTAATAATTACTATTGGATTAATTTTATTTATTGCAAATTTTTTTAATTTTAAAAAAATGAAAGAAGAGTCAGTTGAACACAAAAAAAATAAAGGAATATATAATATTGCTTTTGTGATTGGTATAGTTCCTTGTCCAATGGTATTGGCAATATCCATGTTTGTTATTAGCATGAAATATTTATTTTTTGGAATAATTGCAATATTTTTTATTTCACTCGGAATGTCTGCATTTTTATTAATTGTATCTATAGTAACAATAAAAGCATTGGATTTTTCAATCAAAAAATTTATTAAAAATGATAATAAATTTTATAAAATAATATTACCTGGATTAAGTTTTTTAAGCTCTTTATTAATAATTATAATTGGATTTTTAATTTTTATCTCAAATTTTAATAGCGTTATTAATTAATAATATTATAATATCTGCATGGACAAAAAAAACATAATAAAAAAAATAAATAAAAGAATTAATAATATAACTAACCAACCTGGTTTTTTCTTAAAAGGTAAACCTGTTTTTCATCATGGTAATGATATAGGAATATTAATAATTCATGGATTTGATAACACTGCATTTATTATGAGTGAATATGCTGAGTATTTTATAAAAAAAGGTTTTACTGTTTATAATATTACACTTCCGGGAAGAGGACTTACAGAACAACATTTTTCTAAGACAACATGGCAGGAATGGGTAGATTACGCAAAAACTGATTATTTGCTGTTAAAAAGCATAACAAAAAAAATATTTATTGCAGGATTTTCAACCGGAGCAACAATTTCATTATTTATTGCAAACATTCTTAAAAGAAATGAATTACCGCAAGGATTAATATTAATGAGTCCTGCGCTTTTTTTTATAAATCACCTTTTACCGTTAAGCTTAGGGATTATATTAATGCAAATCTATAAAATCCTAAATCCATATCCAAATAAATTAAAAAACAAGCATTTGATTTTCAGAGATCCAACTGCAAGAGAAAAATATTCCCGCTTTAAAAAAAGTGCCACAAAAAGCATAATCGAATTATTAAAACTTGCAAGACAAATAAGAAAAAAAACTAAATTTATTGAAACTCCATGCTTGGTGATTCAATCAAAAAAAGATATTGTTGTAAATCATTATGGAGCTAAATGGATCATTAAAAAATGTGTCTCCCCAAATAAAAGATTTTTAAAGCTCTATAAATCCGGTCATCCGGTTATGGTTGATCTGGAAAAAGAAATAGTTTTTGAAGAATCATTGAAATTTATAAATGATGTTTTAAGTAGATAATTAATCACTATATAATTATACACAATTTTTATATATGAAATATTTTTTTTATATCCGGTTTCCATTTCAGTTTATAATGAATAAAAAAAAGTGATAGAGCTAAAGGAATCAATAATGCAATAATAACTATAGACCATGTCATTACAATTTTACGGGTTATATAGAATGTTATTACAATATCAACTATGATACAAAAAAAAGATATTACTGTTAAAATAAAACCAATAATGTTATACCCTTTTCTCTTTGAAATTTTATAAAAAAATATGACAATCGCAAGATTTAAAAAAGCTGCTAACACTATTGGAAATGCAAGTAAAAAAAATATTTCATTATCTTGAATGATAAAAAATAAACAAAACAAATATAAAGAAATAGAAATAAAAAGACTTAATAAAAAAAGAAATATTTTCTTATATAAATAATAAATACACGCTAAAACAAACCATGTTAAAAGAATAGAAAAAAGCGGAATCCATGCCCAGGTAATTGTTCTGTTTAAAAAAAAATTTATTGAAAAAACAATAATAAGCGATGTGGCAATTAAAAAAGAAATAATTGACCATATAATCTTTTTTTTCTTTTCAAAAGGAATATAATAATCAGCTGATTTTAAATTATCATCAGGAAAGATTCCTGGTATAATAGGTGTTTTATTAAAATGTTGTATCTCTGCATTACATAAAGGGCATTGTAATACATGATCATCTACTTCTACTCCGCATCTAGAACAATATGGCATAATGACTCCTAATTTGTTTCAATTTTTACCGGAATTCCCATTTTAATCAATTTTGTAAAAAAAACCTTCTCAATATCTGACTCTTCAATTAATTTACCAAATGAGACAGATAATCGATCTTTAAAACTTATTGCAGTACATGATATCTTGTATTTAGGATTTGGAGGAGGATAAAAATCAAATCCTTTAATATAATTTGATAAACATTTAGGTAAAGCAACAATCCCCAAATTTGAAAAACTACTTGTATATTGATTATCTCCGGCAAAGTTATAAATAAAAGACAAACCAATATTTTTTATAAAAAGTGGTAATGACCGTGTCATTGGATGAACCTCGCCACGTACATTTCTTTTAATCTGCTGATTGATATATTTTTCGTTTATTTCAATTCTCATATAATGATAAACCTTATGTAAAATTTCATCAAAAGTTAATCTGCCTAGCCTTGGATCAATTTTTAGACCAACAATTAAAAAAAAATTTCTCATTGTTTCTGATTGATATATTTTTCGCAAATTTACAGGTATTCCTAATCGGATAGGATTTCTGTTTTTCTTTATTGGATTGTATTTAAAAAATAAATCCTGAATCGAATCCAAATATAATGCTATAAGAAATTCTCCAATAGATACATTCTTTTTTTTAGCTGTTGCTTTTATTTTTTTTAAAGACATTATACCTGTTGTTATCTTGTATTTGCCTTTTTTTATAAATTTAAAAGGAATATGAAATGCTTCTGAAATTTTATCTGGAATTGGGATATTTTTATTGTAATATTTGTTAAAACTATCTTCCCATTCTTTTTCTAATGGCTTTTCATTCGCTTTAATAATATCACCCCAATCTTTAATTTTTACGCCGCTTATATGTAAATATTCAACTGCTAATGCTTTCAAAAAAGATATTGCTCCAGTCCCATCAGTTAGAATATGAGAAAATTCAACTGAAATTCTATTCTTATATGCCTTTACTCTAAATGGAAAAACTCCATCTTTTTTAAAAGACATATCCATGCAGGGATATTTTAAATCTGCCATAACCAATGGTCTGGCAGGATTTGATTCGAAATAATACCAAAAAAAACCGGCTTTTAACTGTACCTTGTAATATGGAAATCTTTTCATTAGTCTATCAAAAGCTTTTTGAAGAATTAAAATCTTTATAGGATTTGTCATTAATACGGAAACTCTAAAAAGAGTTGTTAATCTGGATGAAGTATTTGAAGGAAAAATTTTTGCAACATTATCAAGACGATACCAGTAATGTTCATTTTGTTTATTATTTGTAATTTTATTCATTAATTGCTTCAAATACTAAATTAATATAATTCTACATTATATATTTAACTTAATCAATTATCTTTAATCATTATTAATTATATATTTCACTTTTAATATTATTTTTACCCTTCTTTTTTGCTAAATACATTAAATTATCAGCTTTTTGAATCATTTTATCAACAGATGATGGAATTTTTATAAAGTTTGCTATACCAATACTCATTGTAACAGATAATTTATTTAATGCTGTTTTTTCTACTAATAAATTATTTATTTTATTCATTATCTTTCTTGACTGATCTAATTCTGTTTGCGGCAGTAAAATAATAAATTCATCTCCACCCAATCTTGCTGCTATATCAGTAATACGTAAGTTCGATTTAATTAAATTTGCTATTTTTTTTAATAATTTATTTCCTGCCTGATGCCCAAAATAATCATTAACTGATTTAAAATTATCAATATCAATATAACAAACCGTCAAATAATATTTATTCCTGACAGCTCTATTTCTTTCTATTTCAGCAAGTTTATAAAAAGTCCTAATATTATAAATATTTGTTAAAAAATCTATTTTAACTACTTTAAGTATTTTTTTAAAATATTTTTTAAAGTAATATAAAAGATATAAAAACATAAGAAAAAAAACCAGTCTTATTAATGCATTCCAATAAGGAATAAAAAAATGTGAATACTCATGTTTGGAAGTCAAATCAACAGTTAACCATACAAAAGCACTAAAGAATGAAACAATATATCCACTTATAATATTATTAGAATACCATATAACCAAATAAATTGATGATAAATAAAATATGGAAAAAGATATTTCAGATCCTAAAAAATAATTAATTAATCCAAGTACAACAATTATAATATATGCTGCGAAATTAATAATTATATTTTTTTTGTTTATCATAATTTAATAATAAATTAATTTTAGTATTATATCAATTGTAATAAAATCTTATATATTATTATGATATTATTTTATATGTAGAGGTGGAATCAATAATTTTATAGTAAAGTATTAAAAAATTGCGCTAGATTGCTCCAATACGTAAGAGATTTTTTTTAAATTAAAAAACCTCTATGTTCTCTAATGAAATGGGCGTTAAATAAAAAATACTATTAAAATATTAATAATTAAATTTAAAATTTTTATTAATTAAACTTCTTATTTTGTTCTTTATAAAATTTCTGCAAAACAAAAAATGCCTTTTTTTTAGTCTTTTTATCTTCTGCAATTAATCCTTTTCTATTATAGCCTTTTTGAAATTGATTCTGTCTTCTAGGACAAGTGAAATCATATAATATCCATGGAGTCATACCTTTAACATAATCAAGTTTCTTTATTGTTTCTATTTGCAGTTTATAAAGGTTTTCCATATATTCTTCAGTAAATTTTTCATGAATTGTTCCATGATGTCCTGCTTTAGCTCCTGCGCCTAATTCTGATATAATAACAGGTTTAGCTGGTTTCGAATTCTCACCGAGTGATACTAACTCATAAAAATCAGTCCTATACCAGCCATAATATTCATTTAGTCCTATAATATCTAAAGATTCAATTAGCCTATCCTCAATAATATTTTTTTCATGATTTACCAAACAGGCAGCAGTAACTAATCTTGAAACATCTTCAGATTTTGCTTTTTTTGCAAGATTACTCATAAAATTAAGTCTCTCATCTGTATCTGCATTTTCATTCCCTACTGACCATATTATTACGCTAGCCCTATTAAAATCACGATTAATCAACTCAAGCAATTGATTTTCTGCATCTTCATAAGTTCTCTGATTATCAAAAGCAATAGCCCAGTAAACAGGTATTTCTTCCCATAACAACAACCCAACTTCATCAGCAATTTTTGATGCCAGCTCATGATGAGGATAATGAGCAAGACGCAAAAAGACACAGCCTAATTCTTTAGCATGCTGATATCTTTTTAAAATATCTTCCCTGTTTGTTGCTTTTCCAAGATTTACATCATCTTCATGACAGCTTATTCCGCTTAAAAAAATCTTTTTACCATTTAAAAATATATCCGTACCATCTACACTAACCTGCCTGAATCCTACTTTATCAGATATACTATCTTTATCAAAACTTACATTTACTTCATATAACTTTGGATTATCTGTAGACCATAGCTCTGGAGAAGCTTTAATTGTTCCCTCACATTTACCATCTCTTACAGAAAAATCTTTTTTGATATTTAATTCAGGAATAGAAAGAGTAATAGAATCATTAGCCTTTTTATCTGAGATATCTACCTTAAAACAAATATTTGAGTAATTATTATCCGGGACTAAATATATTTTAAAATCTTTAATAAATACTTTAGGTACGCGTATAAGCTCAATATCCCTGTACACTCCTCCCCAATTATACCAGTCTGTATTTTTCATTGGTACACGATCAGAAGTTCTTGTATTATTTACACATATCTGTATAGAATTTCTTTTGTATTTATTTAAATCATCTGTTAGTTCTACACAAAAAGGTGTTGATCCCCCATAATGATTACCTAAAAATTTTGTATTTAAATATATTTTTGTATCATAATTACCTGCACCTATTCGTAAAAAAACTCGTTCTTCTTTTTGTACAGGATTATATATAAATTTTCTTGAATACCATACACATCCTTCAAAATAAAAATATTTTGGATTAATTACATTCCAGCATCCCGGGAGATTTGTTAATTCACCCTGTTCTGTATGATAATCCCAGGGTGACTGTACTCCCTGTTCATTTAATTCTCTAGGAGTATGCCAGTTATCTCTTAATCCTACATCATATTGATCAATAACATAATGCCACTGCCCATTAAGTTTTTCAATTTCCCGATTATTTGAATAAATCATTGTATTATGATTTAAATTCCTTATATCAAACTTGCTGTAATATTCTTCATTATGAATAGATGCTTCATAATTTCCACTTCTCTTTTTACTCATAAAAAATCTCCTGTAATTTATACCCTTATTATTTATTTTATAATTTAAAATAAAAATTCTGTGTACATATGTGGCTTTAAATATTTTAGTAATAAAGTAAAGCTTTATATATTTAATTTCTCCTGCACCATTTTTGACAATTTTGTTCTCATTCAACTGATTTTATTTTTTCTACTTTCTTAAGAAAGCCTTCAATTCGTAAGGCTATATCATTAAAATGAGATACAGGAGTATGCCCCTCGTTTTCGATTGTCATTAGTTCATGATAAATATCTAGATCATTTAATTTTTCAGAAATAAATAAACTATTTTTATATGGAACTATTTTATCTTTCTTCCCATGAATCATTAGTGTAGGAGGATAATTGTCTGATAGAGGTTCTTGTAAATAGTGTGGAGATCCCCAAAGAATGATATTAGCAAATAAGTAAGGAGTTTCCTTTAAATTTGCATACTTAGCTGAGGCAAACATACTGATTATACCTCCAGCAGAACCGCCTGCAACGGTTAAATAATTTAAATCTAACGAATATTTATTTTTATTCTTTTTTATCCACTCTATTGCATGAAAAGTATCTTCTAGTACGTTAGTAATTGTCTTTTCCCAATTAGCAAACGGATATTCCGATGTTCTATAATCTATAGATATACACAAATAACCTTTTTCCGCAAAATACTTACAAAAATTAACAATATAATCCTGTTCTTTATCAATTTGCGGTTCAAAGCCGCCTCCATGAATCCAGAGAATTGGTTTTAATTTTTTTCTATTATTTATTTTGGGCTTATAAACGTCAAGATGAAGTTTTAACTTACCCTCATTAAAAAAGATAATATCCTTTTCTATTATAATATCTTCTTCCATAATTTTTTTATATTTTTCTTTCTTACATGATACTGCTAAATAAATATATGTTATAATCAAAATTAGTAATAAAAATAATAACTTAAAGCTTTTTTTAGTAATCAAAACTATTCACCTATTTAATTTTTCCTGCACAATTTTTGGCAATTTTGCTATTGTTTCTTCTTTATCTATCCCTTTATTCCATAATTCTTCACCTTTTACTGGATCCGGATGAGCAATAACAGCACATCCCAACCAATGCTTTCCCGCAGGATATTCTTCAAGTAAAGTTGGTATTAAAGTATGCGAGTGAATGATATTAGCATTTGGATTTGTAATGATTAACATGCCATCTCTTTTATTTAAAAGATTTATTATTCCACTAAAACCAAGCTCTGTCTTTTGACATGATTTATTTTCCACTATTAGATGCAGGTTTTCGGGAATAGGATAAAAAGAGTCATTATATGGTAATGCAAAACCTCCCTCAGCACTTGTAAATGATCTTTGTGATACTATATAATGAATTCTTAAATGCCAGCTATTAAAAGGAATAATATATGTTTCAATTTCTATCCATTTAAATGGTTTCCATTTTGAATATAAATAATCTTTTGTTATTGAATGATCATAACTTTCTGTTCTAAAACGATAATATCTATCTTCTTCACTGATAAGAAGCATATTATCATGACCTAATTTATCTATTCCATAAACATCTGTTGTTACATTAAATCCAAAATAATTTGAATAAGCAAATTTAGAATACTTTTCTGCCATATGATTGTGTTCATTGGATTCTCCGGGTGTCCACTGCCCTGCATTTAAAGCATAAAGATGTCCTGTTTCTTTGGAATCACTGATGATAAATCCAGTACTTTCCTGTAGATGTAATTCTTCCTCTTTATTAATTGGTTCTTCTTCCACCTGCCAAAAAGAATGTTCTTCAGAAATTGCTAAAGCAATAAAAGCTTTTAATGCCCATAAAGGCGAATTTGGAGAATTATATCTTTCAGCCATATGTAAATTTGGATATGTATAACCCACAGAAAGTAACCCTGTTTCTGAAAATATTGGCTGGTTAAACCAGTACCTTAAATTTCTTAATAATAATCCTTTTATCTGACCCCAGGGTAGAGCTTCCAGATCAGCAAACGGTAAAGCTCCCCAAAATGCAGACTGAGCAAAACGATAAGTTAAACTTCTTCCATATGGAATACCTGTACCATCTTCAGAAAACCAATAAATAAAATCTTTTGCAAATAAAGTTGCTCTCTCTTTATATTTAGAAGCTTCATTAGGGTATAAATCCACTGAGCATTTTGCAATAATCAGACCATAATAATGCATAGCCCAGGGAATATAATAATCGCGGGCTCTTCTGTCATTAATAAAACCGTCATTATACCAGCCTTTGTTAATATAAAATTTTTCAATTACATTAAATGACTCTTCCAATAATTTTTTATCAAACTCTTTTGCGCCAACCTTCTGCAAACCTAAATTTACTAGAATTCTAAAAAAAATCCAGTTACAATTTGGTATATGCTTTTTATTAATATACGAAAGCCAATTTGAAAAATCTTGCTTTGCTTTTTGAGTTAACGGATCCCATATTTTTTCCGGTATCAAACATAATGCATATCCGAACACTGCCATTTCAACAAGCAGCTGATCATAATCACCTGGTGTGCCCCAATACTCAAGATGTTCAGGATTTACTCCATTTGATATCCCTGTAATAATTTTTTCCAGATCATTGTATTCATTTCCACATGCTAAATATGGAATAATTCCCCAGAGAATACGAGCAAAACCTTCCAGATAAAAAGCATTATTACTAAAAGTTGCGCTTGGTAGTCCGGTATCAATTCTAGCACATCCTGGACTCATAAAGTTTGAATATGGTTGAATCAAATCTAATAATGCATTTTTTACATCTTTATAATTTTTAACAGGATTACTCTGCAATTTTATATAATACATATTATAATTTCCAATAAATAATTGTAATTAATACTTATTGTATTTATCCCTTTATTCCATGAAATACAACACCTTTAACTATATGTTTTTGAGCAGCAATATATAATAAAACAACAGGAATAATTGCAATTAAAGATGCTGCCATCTGTGGCCCATAATAAACATCAAATTCACTTACAAAATCAGCTAAACCTAAAGGAAGTGTCTTTAAGTTTTTAGAAGTTATATATATAAGAGGAGTAAAAAGGTCATTCCACCAATAACGAAATGATAATATTGTTAATGTAGCAATAACAGGCTTTGATAGTGGAAGCATAATTTTTGTAAATATAAAAAAATGGCCAGCTCCATATATTTTTGCAGCCTCAACATATGAGTCCGGAATAGCTAAAAAAAATTGCCTTACTAAAAAAATCCCAAAAGCTGTAAAACTCGAAACTAAAATAAGAGCTAAATGTGTATCATAAAGACCAAGTGTTTTTATAATAATAAATTGAGGTATTATATAAACCTGAATAGGTATCATAATAGATGAAATATATAAAATAAAGATAAAATTTCTTCCTCTCCAATTAAGTTTGGATAAAGCATATCCTCCTGTTAAAGCAGTAAAGACCTGAATAAGTGTAATCATTATTGTTACTTTAAAAGAGTTAAAAATATATAATGGAAAGTTTTCTACAAGAGCTAAAAAATTCTTTAAAGTTATATCCTTAGGAATAATTGATATTGGATAAGAAAAAATTTCAATTTCTGTTTTAAACGATGAAGAAATAATAATTACTAAAGGAAATAAAATTAAAAAAGAAATAAATATTAAAAGCAGATATAAAAATATCAATTCCAAAATTTTAATAAACATTTTATTCTTATTCAACATCATAAGTAACCCACCTTTTTTGCATCATATTTTGAATAATTGTAAAAAATAGTACAATTAAAAATAATATTACAGATTCTGCAGCGCCATAACCAATCTGCCAGAAAAGAAAACCATTCTGATAAATATCAAAAGCTAAAACCCTTGTTGATCCAGCAGGACCACCTCCATACTGTCCTCCTGTCATAATATAGATATGATCAAATACTTTAAAAGCATTTATTACGGCTATAATTAAAGAGAAAAAAATAATTGGGCTCAATGATGGAATAGTTATATAAAATAATTTATTAGCTGCTGAAGCTCCATCAATTTCAGCCGCCTCGTAAAGGTTGTAATTAATTGATTGCAAACCACTTAAAAATATAACCATATAATATCCAAAAGACTGCCAAATAAATACAATAATAATTGTTAAAAGTGATGTTGACTTATCTGCAAGCCATGGCAATGGAGATAAAGATATGGATTTCAAAAAATTATTAATAGGTCCCTCTGATGGATGGAATATAAATAAAAATGATATACATACAGCTACACTGGAAAGTACTACAGGAAGAAAAAAAACAGAACGAAAAAAAACTCGTCCTATTATTCTTCTATTAAGTACTATAGCAAATATAAATCCTAAAATAAGTTGAAAGCAGACACAAACAGCAACAAAAATTAAAGTAACTGAAACAGATTGCCAGAATTTATTATCAAAAAGAAGCAGATTATAATTATGAAATCCAACAAACTTCATATTTGCAAAAGAACCTTTATAATTAGTAAAGGAAATAAAAAATGCACTTAAAATTGGAATTACAAGAAATATAACAAAACCTAAAAAACTTGGCAGTAAAAAGGGTATTGCTATATTAAAATCATTATTTAATTTGATCTTTTTTTTCATTTTTGCTCCTGCATTCTATTTGTTAATATATTCTAATTATTATTCTTAAAATTCAAGGAACAAAGATTGAGGAGTATGAAATCCTTGTTCCTATCATTTTAATAACAATAATAATATTTATTCAACCATTGCCGCAACTTTTTTAAGTTTTTCTTCAAGTAATGATTCTAATTCAGTATCACTAACTGGTTTAGCAAGATATTCTTCCATTATAGATGCTAATTCACTTTCTACTTTACTACCGTATTTATTATAAAACTGTGTTTTTACAGTTCTTGATTCTGTAAAATATTTTAAAGCAGTATCATCAGGTAAAATTTTCTTGAATTCTTCTTTAACATCACCAGTGATATATGCAGGCATAAGACCGGAAGCAGCTACGATTTTTGCACCTTCAGGTCCACCCATCCATGAAATAAATTTAAACATCGCATCTTTTTTCTTTGAGTTAGCATGAATATGACTGAAAGTTGGATTTCCAAATGTTCTATAATCACTTTCATCACATGGCATTCTGGTTA
>CAZYID010000082.1:0-13955 GCA_964646595.1 uncultured Spirochaetales bacterium
TTTTTGATAAATGGATATTAAGTACATTTAACAATACTATTGATAAAGTGAATAACTGTCTTGATAATGCAAAGTTTAATGATGCTGCAACATCATTACAAAATTTTTTCTGGCATCATTTTTGTGATTGGTATGTAGAATTAAGTAAATCAAAGATATTCAGTAATGATCAGAAATTAAAAAATGGAGCATTATCATTGCTTATTTATTTGTTAAGGGAATTTTTAAAACTTTTGCATCCGATAATGCCTTTTATTACAGAAGAGATTTATCAGATTTTACCTAATCCGGAAGAATCAATTATGATAGCAAGTTACCCTGAAAAGGATTCTAAATATATAAATAAGGGTGTAGAGAAAAAAGCTAAAAAGTTTTTTGAATTAATATATCTTGTTAGAAATATTAGATGGGAAATGAATGTTCCACAGGATAAAAAAATTGATGTTTTAATAAAATCAACTGATCAAGATTTGATGGATTTTGTAGAAGAAAATAAGAAAGACATGCTTTATTTAGCAAAAGCACAATCAATAAAAATAAGCGGAGATTTAAAAAAACCTGCCGGTTCTGCAGCAGGTGCAAGTGAATTTTGTGAGGTTTATATTCCTTTAGAAGGTATTATTGATATAAAGAAAGAATTTGATAGATTAAAAAAAGAGTTGGAAAAAATAAATACTGATTATATGCGGACTAAAACGAAATTGAGAAATCCAAATTTTATTTCAAAGGCTCCGGAAGAAATTATAGAAAAAGAAAAATCTAAACTTGAAGAGTTTGAATCAAAGATAAGCAAACTGGAAAATAATTTATCTGTTTTAAATGATTTAGTATAATAAAATATATATAAAAAAATAAAAATGAAACTAAAAAAAGAATTAACAGCATTAGAAGTTTTCAGTATTGGTGCTGGAGCAATGATCAGCTCCGGGATATTTATCCTTCCGGCAGTAGCATATAAATCAGCCGGGATTGGGATAATTTATTCATATTTTTTAGCAGGTATTTTAATGCTGCCGGCTTTATTTTCTAAAATAGAATTAGCATCTGCACTCCCAAAAGCAGGCGGTTCTTATTTTTTTTCTTCAAGAATACTAGGAACCGGAGCCGGAGTTATAGACGGTTTTTCTAATTGGTTTTCCATAAGTCTTAAAAGCACTTTTGCATTGATTGGATTTGGTGTTTTTGCCGGGTATTTATTCCCAAATATTTCAGAATTTGATATTAAAATAATAGCTATAATTGCTTGTCTTTTATTCTCAATGATTAATATTATTGGAATTAAATCTTCCGGAAAATTACAGGTAATATTAGTCTTTTTTCTTTTGATAATACTAACTTTATTTGTAATTTTTGGTTACAGAGTAATGAATTTTAATTCATTTAAAAGAATTACTGATGTTGATTGGTCCAAAGTTATTTCTACAACAGGTATGGTTTTTATTTCTTATGGCGGGATAACAAAAATAGCAAGTATTGCAGAAGAAGTTAAAAATCCACAAAAAAATATAATTAGAGGAGCTTTGTCTGCGTTCATTGTTGTTCAAATAATTTATATATTTGTTATATTTGTTGTTTTAGGAATTTTATCTGATAGAGCATTAATTGATTCTCTTAAACCTGTTTCTGATGCAGCATATAAAATTGCACCAGGGCATTTTCTTGGTAATTTTTTTCTTATTGCTACATCCATAGGAGCTTTACTTGCATTTATTACAACAGCTAATGCAGGAATTATGACTGCATCTCGAGTTCCTCTTTCAATGAGCAGGGATGGACTATTACCTGGTTTTATCGGCAAGGTTTCAAAAAAGAATAATAATCCATATATTGCAATTATAATAACAACAGTATTTATGTTAATTATAATAGTTGGATTAAACATAGAAAAACTGGCAAAAGTTGCTTCATTATTTTTATTAATGCTTTTTCTTATGTCAAATTTATCTGTGATTGTTGTAAGAACATCAAAAATATCTAATTATAAACCGTCATTTAAAACTCCATTATATCCATTTATGCAGATTTTCGGAATTATCGTTTATTTAATTTTAATATTTACAATGGGATTTTTTACTATTGCCTTGTCTTTAATATTTATTGCTTTATCATTATTATGGTTTTTTTTATATGTTAAAAAAAGAGTTAAAAGAAAATCTGCTTTTATACATATGGTTGAAAATTTAACAGAACCGGATTTTAAAGAAAAAGATAAAGAACTTGAGAATGAACTTTTGGATATATTGATTGAAAGAAATGAAATTGTAGAAGATAGGTTTGATAAAATAATCCGTTCTTCATCTGTTTTAGATTTAAATAAAACTATAACAAGAAAAGAATTATTTCATCAAGTTTCAAAGGTTGTAGCAGATAAATGGAATATTGATGTTAAAGATGTTGAAAAAAAATTCAATGTAAGAGAAATGGAAGCATCAACTTTAATTTATCCCGGAGTAGCTGTGCCTCATGCTATTCCTCATGTTATAATTGAAGGTAAACATAGATTTGATATAGTTTTGGTTAGGAATAAATATGGAATAAAATGGAATGAAGAGAGTGAAGTTGTTTATACTGCTTTTTGTCTTATCGGTTCAAAAGACGAAAGAAATTTTCATTTAAGAAGTTTGATGTTTATAGCACAGATTTTACAGGATCCTGATTTTCATAAAGAATGGATGAATGCAAAGAATGAAGACGAACTTCGTTCAGTAATTTTATTAACAAAACGCAGAAGAACTTAATTAAAAATTTTAGGAATAAGTATTGAATAAGAGTACTATAAATATCAGGTTAATTTTTATAATCAGGATATGCTTTTCTTTACTTTTTTGTGTGTCAGTAATAACATTATTCTGGAAAAAGTACGGACTTGATTTATTTGATATTTTTCTTCTTCAGGCAATTTTTGCTGTTTCGATTGTCATATTTGAGATCCCTACCGGGTATATTGGCGATAAAATTGGGAGAAAAAAAACTTTATTATTAAGCTGCATAATTGCTGTATTTGGATGGACTTTTTATTCATTTAGCACTTCTTTTTTTCAATTTGTTTTTGCTGAAATAGTTTTAGGTATAGCTTTTAGTTTTTTATCAGGTACGGATTCGTCTTTATTATTTGAAACTCTTTTAGAATGCGGTAAAGAAAAATTATATTCAAAGTATGAAGGAAGACAAAATGCATTTCGTCATTGGACGGAAGCTCTTTCAGCGTTAATTGGCAGTATACTGGTAAAATTTATTTCTTTTAAAATTTTATTATTATTCAGCAGTACAGCTGTATTCATTGCTTTTATATCGTGTTTTTGGATTATAGAAATAAAAAGAGATTCGTATACTCATCCAAGAGGAACATTGTATGGTATGTATAAAATTGCTAGATTTATTTTTTTAAAAAGTAAAATAGTAAAATTTATTGTTCCTCTTATGGCGATGTGTTCATTAAGTACAATGTTAGGAGTATGGTTATATCAACCATTATGGCAGGAAATAAATATACCAATTTGGATGTTTGGTTTTTTATGGGCATTGATTTCTCTTCCTGCAGGGATTGCAGGTCATTTTGCATATGATATTGAAAAAATAGTTGGTAAAAAAAGAATAATATGGCTTTTACCGATTCCTGTAATTGCAGGATATTTAATAGCGGCCTTTTTACCGGGGTATTTTGTTTTAATTGGGATTTATTTTGTTCCAATCTTACGAGGACTAAATATACCTGTATTATTAAAATATATACATGAAGAAACATTTAGTGATAAACGCGCAACTGTGATTTCTGTTCAAAATTGGTTATTTCGATTATCTTATTTTTGCATTGCACCTTTAATAGGATTTATTGCTAGAAATTATAATATTAGGTTAGCATTTATTGTTTGTGCTTTTATCGTTGTTATTTCTACAGGAATTTTTATTCCTTTTGTAGCAAAACGAATTTAAAAATGATATATAATTATAAATCAGGGAGTTTTTAATATGAAAATTAAGTTAATTCTTGCAGCCTCAGAGTTTGATCCATTAAAAAAAAATGAGCCATTTATGCCTCTTTCATTGCCCCTTATAGCCGCAACAGTACCGGATCATGATTATACTTTAATAAATATGCTTGCAAATGATAAGATTAATTTTGATGAGCCGGTTGATCTTGTGGGTATTAGTTCCAGAATTACTGCTGAAAAAAAAGCATATCAAATTGCTGATGAGTTTAGAAAAAGAAAAGTAAAAGTTGTTTTGGGCGGACCGCAGATGTCTGCCATGCCATTTCGTGCAAAAGAACATGCAGACAGTGTTGTTGTAGGAGAAGGAGAAGAGTTATGGCCTGTACTTTTAAAAGACTTAAAGAATAATAAATTAAAAGATTTTTATGTGTCTTCTCCAAATAAATTTGATACAAAATATCATTCTATTTTTCAAATTTATAATTATGCAAATTTAAAAAATATACCAATAGCATCAAGATCTTTATTTAAAAAAAAATATATGTTTGATACAGTATTTGCTGTAAGAGGATGTTCAATAGATTGTGATTTTTGTTCTGTATCATCTTTTTTTGGTAAAAAAGCAAGATTTAGACCTATAGATGAAGTAGTCAAAGAAATAAGCGGATTTAAAAGTTTTTTTTATTATCTGCTTGATGATAATGTATTTGGCAGGCCGGCATTCTATGATTATTATATTGAATTATATGAAAAACTGGCAAAATTAAAAAAAATTAGATATTGGACCGGGCAGGCAACTTTAGAGGCAGCATCAACTCAAAAAGGACGAGAAGTAATAAAAAAAGCAGCAAAAGCAGGATTAATTTATGCTGCAATTGGTATGGAATCAATAAATCCAATAGTTCAAAAAAAGAGTGGTATTATAAATAAAATGGGAGTTCATAAAAGTAAAGACTTAGTAACTTCAATGAAAGAAAATATTAAATTTATACAAAGTTTAGGAATTATTGTTACTGGCTGGTTTACAATTGGTTATGAAGAAGATGAAATTGACACATTTTATAAAACTTTAGAATTCTGCAGGGAAAATAATGTTATTCCAATAATAAGCGCTTTAGAAGCATTGAATGGGACAAGGCTTTATGATAGATTATTAAAAGAAGGAAAAATTGATGATAATAAAAAAATAAACATTATTCATCCTAATATGACTGATGATAAAATAATTAAAGCATTAAAAGATATTACAAAAAAAGCTTTTTCATTAAAATCTATAATTAGAAATACTTTTTTTTATTCCAGGAAATTTAAAAAAAATCATAGATCCACTGGCAAGAATATTCAAGAAAAAATATTTAAAACAATTTTTACTTTTATCCTACAGAAAAAATTAAAAGTAGGAGTAATAAGTTATGCTAATGATGAGACTTTCTTAAATGAAAAGTAAAGATGAATTTTTGGAAATTTAACTGAAAGGTATTTAGTAATTAATTAGTTTAAAAATTTTATAAAAATTATGTTGACTTGATATGCAAAAAAGTGCATATTAAGTCAAATGAAAAAAATTATAAAAAAATATAAAGCAATTTCTCAAGAATGCCGTTTACGAATAGTAAATTTATTGATTAATTCAAACATTCCAATGTGTATTTGCGAGATGATGGATATACTAAACAAAGAACAGTATCAGATATCAAGATGTCTTTCTATATTAAAAAATGCCGGATTAATCAAGGAAGAAAGAGATAGAAGACTATTATTATATTCATTGAAATATGATGATAATTATAATAAAGCTATCTTTGAAAATGTATCTAATTTAAAAGAAGAACTAAATCCTATTTTAGAAAAAGATATAGAAAATATGCATGTCAGACTCTTATTAAGGGAAAATGGAAAAGTTGTTGTTACTTATAAGCAATAAAGGGATAAAAAATTTATATTTTTAATATGCGATTTAATGCATATTAAAAATCAGGAGTATTTATGAAAGAGTGGAAAAAATGGTTAATCATTGTTAGTGTATTTTTAGGTGTATATTTTATACCTTTTAGGAATAATATTATTTCTAATGCAATAATGGAAGCGATTTATATGCTTCAAGAATATGCGCAGCAGCATGTTTTATTATGCCTTATTCCTTCATTTTTTATTGCTGGAGCTATATCAAACTTTGTCAGTCAAGGTGCGGTGATGAAATATTTTGGTGCAAAGGCAAATAAATTTCTGGCATATTTCGTTGCAAGTATTTCAGGTACGATACTTTCGGTATGTTCATGTACAGTTTTACCTATATTTGCCGGTATTTATTCACGAGGGGCAGGAATAGGACCTGCAACTGCATTTTTATATTCAGGGCCGGCAATAAATGCGTTAGCAATTATTTTAACTGCCCGTGTATTAGGGACAGAGCTTGGTTTAGCTAGAGCTGTAGGAGCAATTCTTTTTTCTGTAATCATAGGACTCTTAATGCACTTTATTTTTATAAAAAATGAAAAAAAGAAAACCGCAGAACAGGATATGGTTATTCTGGAAGATGAAAAAGAAATTCGTCCTATATGGAAGACAGCTATATATTTTTTTATTCTTATTGCAATTTTAATTTTTCTTAATTGGAGTAAAGATGAAAGTATTATTTTTTGGAATTTAATTTATAAATATAAATATTTAATATCCGGAGTATTTGGATTGTCTTTAATATATATGATAATTAGATGGTTTAAAAAAAATGAATTAAAAGAGTGGTTTGTATCAACAAAGGGATTTGCTTTACAAATACTGCCTCTTTTATTCGGAGGTGTATTAATCGCGGGATTTTTACTCGGCAGACCGGGTCATTTAGGAATCATTCCAGAAGAGTGGATAATAAAATTGGTTGGAGGTAATTCTTTATTCGCAAATTTTTTTGCTTCTGTATCAGGAGCATTTATGTATTTTGCAACATTAACAGAAATTCCTATATTACAGGGATTAATAGGCAATGGAATGGGTAAAGGACCGGCATTAGCGCTGCTTTTAGCAGGACCAGCTTTATCCCTGCCTAATATGCTTGTTATTAGAAGTGTTATTGGTACTAAAAAAACTATTACTTATGTATTACTTGTTATAATAATGGCTACGTTTTCCGGAATGATCTATGGATACATTTTCGGTTAAAAAATAAATTTTAATAGATTAAAGGAGAATATATTATGTCAGAACAAAAAAATAACAAATGCTGCACAGGGGATTTAAATTTAGTTTTTTCATGTTCAGGTGCTGCTGATGTTGGAGCTGTAAGTGATCAAGCTGCAAGAAAACTTACAAAAGAGGGTGTTGGTAAAATGTATTGTTTAGCCGGTATTGGTGGTAATGTGAGTGGGATTATTGAAACTACAAAATTAGCAGAAAAAATATTGGCAATAGACGGTTGTCCTGTTTCTTGTACAAAAAAGCTTTTGGAGAAAAATGGATTTAATGATTTCAATTATTTATTGCTATCAGAATTAAATTTGGAAAAAGGAAAATCTCCTGCTACAGATGAAAATATAAATAAGGTATTTAATAAAGGCAAAGATATTTTATCATGAGATATAAATATGTTTTAAAGTGAGTTAAATAGCGTATATCTAACTCACTACTATTTTTAAAAAAAGGATTAAATATGATAATAAAAATTTTAGGGGCAGGTTGTCCCAAATGTAAACAACTTGAATCGAATACAATTAAGGCTGTGGATCAGTCCGGTGTTGAGGCTCAGGTTGTAAAAGTTACAGATATAAAAGATATAATGAATTATGGAATAATGGTAACTCCTGCATTAGTTATTGATGAGGTTGTAAAATCTACAGGAAAAGTTTTAACTGTGGATGAAATTTATCAAATCTTGGTACAGTCTTAGTATTTAGAAGAGTAATAATGCTTTTTGGAATTTTATTATTAATATGTAATTGATGGTAATTATTAATTTAAAATTATTTTTATTAAATTGTTTTAATATTCATTATCTATTATTTTATCGAGATTTTTAATTGTATGGATTTTAAAATCACCATCAATGAATTTTCCAATTTTAAATAAACTTTTACCAGGACCGCATTCAAAAAAAGTATTGTATCCTGAACTTATTAGTTTTTTCATTGTGTTATGCCAATTATGATTAGTGAATATATTACTCATAAGTTCATTTTTTATATCATCATTACTGTTTAAAATTTTTTGATTAAAACTTGAAGTAAATTTATATATTGGATTTTCGAATTTAATTTTATCTAAATATATTTTAAAATCTTCTGCTGCATGTTTTAGAAAATCGGAATGATAAGGAGCTGAAATAGGCAACAATTTAGCACTTAAGGCTCCTTCTTCTTTTGATTTATCAATTGCTATTTTTACCTGTTCTTCTAATCCGGAGATAACTACACTATGTTTATTATTAATATTTATTATGTTGGTATCTTTTAAATTATTGTTATTAATAATTTCTTTAACATTATTATATTCTAAACCAATAATTGTTCCCATTGAGAATTTTTTGTTGTTTAAAGTTTTTAAAATAAATTGATAAGCATTTTTTATTAAAAGTAAACCATCTTCAAATGAAATGGATTCTGCATGATAAAGAGCGGCATATATGCCCATGCTGTACCCGGCAATGTGTTCAGAAAGTTTTGTTTTATTGTTTTTTAGAATATTGGATAATATACAGCTAAAGATATATGTTAAATACTGAGAAGCCAATTCATTAAAAGAGTTTTCTTCTTTTGAAAAGGGATTATTTGTAAAATTTATATTTAATAGATTTGATGCAGAATTTAATAAATTATCAGCTATATCAGAATAATTTGAAATAATTTTATTTTCATTTCCAATGTATTCATTGCCAAAAGCAGGAAAAATACAGCATATTACTTTTTTCAAGATTAAACCTATATTCTATGAAAAATTATTTAATTGTTTAAATTTATTATTCAAGTTCAGAAATTTTATTCTCATGTTCTATGATTAACATTGTGGTGTCAATTATCTGTCCAATTGTTTCAGCAGGATGTTTAACAACATATTTACCTATAGTTTTTAATTCTATGTCAAGATTATATTTTTTTTTGAACATTTCTAATAATTCTAAAAACATTAGAGAATCACCTTCTAAATCTTTTATTACGTTTGTATCATCGTGTATAGTTGACAAGTCAATTTCACATTCTTCAGCAAAAAAGCTGCATACGATATCTCTAACTTCGTCTTTTGTTTTTTCTGTAATTTTTCCCATTTAAATATTCTCCAGTATAATTTAATTGAATTTTTTAAAAATTATTGTTGAATTATGGCCACCAAAAGCAAAAGAATTTGATAACGCATAATTAATCATATGAGCTCTAGAATTATTTGGAACATAATCCAGATCAAGGTCCGGATCCGGAGTATCATAATTTATAGTTGGTGTTAACAATTGATTTTCAATACTTTTTATTGTAATAATTGCTTCTATTGCACCAGCTCCTCCAATTGTATGCCCAATCATTGACTTAGAAGATGAAACAGGTATATTATAAGCATGTTCTCCAAAAACTGTTTTAATTGCCATTGTTTCAAATCTGTCATTTAATTCTGTTGATGTGCCATGAGCATTTATATAATTTATTTCTTCCTTTTTAATATTAGCATTTTTAATTGCTAACTCCATTGTTTTTGCCATTCCTTCACCATCTTTCATAGGTGCAATAATATTATAAGCTTCGCATGTATTTGCATGTCCTACTATCTCTGCGTGAATTTTTGCATTTCGTTTTTGTGCAGACTCTAATGATTCTAATATTAGAATACCAGCACCTTCTCCAATTACAAATCCGTCTCTGTCTTTTGAAAAAGGTTTACTTGCTTTTTCAGGTTTTTCATTAACTGTTGAGAGTGCGTAAAGATTATTAAATCCACTAATTTCTTCCGGATTTAAAGTAGAATCAGCACCACCTACAATTACAAGATCAGCATTATTATTTTTAATTAGATCATAACCTAAAGTTATTGCATATGCTGAAGAAGAGCATGCTGTACTAACAGTGAAGTTTGGTCCTTGAAGATTATATTTTAATGCAATCCATGCCGGTATTGCATTATTCATATTTAGTACGATTCTATCTTTTGGATTTTTTTGCTGCTCAATAGAGTTATAACCAGTATTTACTACACCTAAAATCACGCCGCATCTTAATTTATCAAATAAGTCAAAATCAATATTGCTTTTTTCAATTAATTCTTTTGCGCAAAGAAATCCCATTTTTGTTGTTCTGGTCATTTGCCTGGATGTTCTTTTTTTTATGTTTTCTTCAGCATAAATTTTGAACCCATCAGGAAGCTGAGCAGCTATTTTTGTTTGTATATTTGTTGTATCAAATAGGTTATTTATTCTTACTCCGCTTTTACCTTTAATGAGATTTTCCCAACTTGTCTCAATGTTAAGTCCAAGTGAAGTTATAATATTTATACCTGTGACAACAACTTGTTTGTTCATTTTTTTATTATATACCATTTATTGACTTTAGTATGCTATAAATAAAATATTTTTAGTTAAATGTCAAAAAAAATTTTATAAAAATTCCTCTCAATTATTCTTTTAATCAGTAGAATGTAACTAAAATCGAAAAAAATATTAAACTTCGTATATATTTTTTTCAATTTTATTCCATTCTACTGATTAAAAGAGTAATTTAATTGTAATGAAAAATGATAAAGTAATTATTAATTATTATAAAAATATTATATTATTTTGTAAAATTTAAGAAATAAATTTCATGTTTTTAAGGAAATTATTAATTAATTATTAAAAAGGATTATTATTTTAATAAAAACGATGGGTAAAAAAAATCATTATTTGTTCGATTGTAATATTCAAGCAAAGTTGAATATATTAAATTTTTTCCTATATTTTCAGATAAATTGACAGGCCCATTTTCTATACCCAGATATTCTTTCATTGCATATTCTATTTCATCTAAGCTGCACATTTTATTTTCAACATATTTATATGATGAATTAATGAAAATATATTTGAGTTTATTAATTATAATTGTTTTATATTGATTTGTTTTTATTTCAGACTTAGTAATCTTATCATTACTTTCTTCTTTATTTTCATAAGAATAAAATCCTTGATTTGTTTTAATACCAAGTCGTTTTTGTTTTACAAGTATTTCCAGTCTTTTTATTAATGGTTTATAAAAATCTTTATTATTATAGTTTTCTATATAATTTTTTATAGATGCAAGCATTATATCATTACCAACACTGTCAAAAAATTCAAAAACTCCTATTGGGAAGATATTTTCTTTAACTAATTCATCAATTTCTTTAAAGGATAAAATTCCTTCTTGATATATATTAAATGCAAGCGCTTGAAAGTCCAGAAATATTTTATTTAATGGAAATGCGTTTTCTTCATTAAGTATTAAAGGTGTAATATTAATTTTATTTAACAGATCATTAATTATAATTATAATATTTTCATGAGTATGCTTTGTCGATATAAACTCAACAATATTTTTATATTTAATTGGATAAAAAAAATGCAGTCCAATGATTTTGTCAATTCTGTTTTTATTGGTAAGGAGCTTTGATGGTATTAATGATGATGAGTTTGTTGCTAGGATACAATCTGTTTTTAAAACTTTATCCAATTCATTAAATAATTCTTTTTTTTTATCTAGATCTTCAAAAATTGCTTCAATTATAATATCACAATTTGAAAGTTCATTTATATTGTCACTGATTATTGTTTTATTTAATTTAATATTATATTTTTTTTGGCCTATTATATTTGCTTTAAGTAATCTATTTATTTTTTTATTGAATTTTTTTATCAATTGATCTTTAACATTTTTTTCTTTATATATCCAAACTAATTGGAAGTCAAAATCATTAAGGTAATAAAAGATATCAGTACCCATTTTACCTTCACCGATAACACCAATACTTTTAATTGAATGATTTTTCATAGTTATTACTCTAACTTAATTATATTTTATAAATATTTAATTAAATAACCGGCCTGCAAAAATTTACTTACTTCAGTAACAAAACTTAAAATAGTATCATCTTTTTTAAGCTTTTCTTCTCTAAAGATTTTATCAAGGCAGATAAAAACCATAGGAGGTCCCGGATATCCAATATTAGACATCTTTGAATATAATGTCTCTTTTTTTATTCCAAGTTGTTCGCATTCTTCGAGAACTAAATCAGCGATATGTTTTGACGGGAGGTTTATTTGAAAAAATTTAAGTTTATTTAAATCAATTTTATATTTTTCTACCATTCTTTTTAGGCCTTTGTAAAAAACAGAACCGTCCTGATCATGGAAGTGTAATCTAAGTTGTTCTTGAAATTTTTGAGCTAAATGGTGATACCCTTTTTCATATTCTTCTTTTGGATTCATCCAATAAGCAGGTCGATTGTTATACATTACAGATGGCTTTTTACCGCCAATTGATTCTATATATGTATGTTCTAAAAACAGACCATTAGTTTTATCATTAGCTGCTTCTAAAATTACAGCACCGGCGCCATCGCATAAAAAGTTACGTAAGAATAATTCTTCTTTTTTTACTATTGGCTGATTATAATACTCTGCTCTAAGTTCACTGGAAGACATACTTGAAGAAATAACAAGTGCTTTTTTATATCTGCCTATTTTTATTAAATCATGAGCAATAAGCAGTGCTTTATATGCAGACGTACAATTTGCGTGAACTCCGATTTCGGCACATTCCTTAATACCGAGAGCTTCTTGAATCCGTGCTGTTGCAGTCGGCATTTGATCCATATGTGCGCTGCCGTATGTAATTAACTCAATATCTTCAGGTTTAAGATTAGCAATTTTTAATGCATTTTTTGAAGCTTTTACTGACATGGTAATGTTATCTTCTGTAAACTCTCTTGTTACAGGATCTATTGCATAGTGATAGTAATCTATGTCAACTATTTCCTTCATGAGCAGCTTCATTCTTTTTAGCCAGTTTTTTACTTTTTTTGGAGCATCAGTCAATTCACCAAGATAGTTATCTATCTCATCAATTGGAATAGGTTTTCCAGGCAGGAATGATCCGGTTCCTGTTATTTTAACATTTATATTTGAATCCAATAATATCTCCCTAGAAAATTGTATCAGAGATTTACCAAAAGTAATCTCTGATACAATTGTTCGCTGATGGAGTCGTCATGCACTTCAATTAAAGAAAATAACATTTTCATTATAATTGGGCGTCTTTTAGTCATGACGACTCCTATTTTAAATACCTGTCTACATAAAACTGTGCTTTTTCTTTTATATAATTTTCAGGGATATTTTTTGCTAAATGCAAAGCAGCATCAATAACTTCTTTTTTAGGAATTATTTTATGTACTAAATTCCATTTAAGAGCTTCCTCTGCATCAAAATTTGAGCCTTTTAAAATTAATTCCATTGCTTTTTGGTATTTTACAAATTCTAAAATTTTTTGAGTACCACCTAAACCAGGCATAAGATTAAAACTTGTTTCTGGAAATCCAAACACAGTATTATCAGCGCAAATTCTGATATGACAAAATAATACCAGTTCCATTGCTGAACCAAGACAAATTCCGCGTACAGCAGCTATTACCGGAATTTCAATTTTATTAAATAATAATACAATTTTATTATTATTTTTCAGGAAAGGCGGATATTTATTAATAATACTTTTCTTGTTTGCCTTTGTTTGACAATCAATTATATTTAAGAGGTCTTCTATTTCTGCACCTGATGAAAAATGTCTTCCATTTCCATATATTACAATTGCTTTTATTTTACTGTTGGGTATTACATAATAAATTAACTCTTTTAATTGATAAAAGAATTTAATTGACATTTTATTTGATGGGGGATCATTTAAAATTAAATGCCCTATGTTTTCTTGAACTTTCCAAAGTATTACATTATCATCATTCATTTTTAAAGTACATATTCCGATTTTTTAATATTTTGTTAATTTATATTTCTTTTTGCCTGGCTAATTCTTTTAGCTTCATTTAATG
>CAZYID010000083.1:0-13929 GCA_964646595.1 uncultured Spirochaetales bacterium
CCCTCAAATCTACCAAAATGGTTTGAGTTTTTTTTAATTAAATTAAAATACTCCATAACACTGATTATTGGAATAGTGTTTTTAAAAGATGGAATGTTCTTAGTAAAAATTACTAATCGGTCTATTTTACCAGCAAGTGAATTGCCGGCAAGTTTGCAATATATAATTTTACCAATTGTTAGTATTCCAATTATATATATATCTATAATGAATCTTTTAGGAATCAGTAAAGAAGACAGTCATCTTGATAAAATTTTACATATGGTAGAAGGAGAGGAAAAAACAGTGGAAGGAGACGAAAGTGTATAGTGAAACAGTAGCTACAATAATACTATTAGGATTATTTGTAATATTATTAATATTAAGAACTCCAATAACATTTGCTTTGATTTTCTCAAGCATTATTACAGCATTTTATATACAATTACCATTAACCGCAGTTATCCAAAAAATGATTACAGGGATTGAAAATTTTTCATTATTAGCAATTCCTTTTTTTATTGTTGCCGGACAAATTATGTCTGAAGGGGGAATTACCAAAAGAATAATTGATTTCTCAAATGTTATCATAGGCAGATTTAGAGGAGGAATGGCTCAGATAAATGTACTTGCAAGTATGTTTTTTGGCGGTGTTTCTGGATCTGCGGTTGCTGATGTTTCAACAATTGGTGTTATGCTCATTCCGATGATGAAAAAAAAAGGATATCACACAGACTTTGCTGTAGCTGTTACAGTTTCTTCAGCCTGTCAGGGTGTTATTATCCCACCAAGCCATAACATGATTATATATGCTTTTGCTGCAGGTGGTGTTTCTGTTGGAAGATTATTCTTAGGCGGAATGCTTCCGGGTGTTATTTTAGGTATTGCATTAATGATACTTTGTGCAATAATTTCTGTTAAAAGAAATTATCCAAAAGAAGCTCCATATTCATTTAAACAAGCTTTGAAAATTACTCTTGATTCATCACTGGGATTATTTACTTTTGTTATTATTATGGGTGGTGTAATCAGTGGTTTATTTACAGCAACTGAGTCTGCTGCTATTGCCTGCTTATGGGCTTTCTTTGTAGCTACTTTTGTATATAAAGAAATAAACTTTAAAAAAATGCAGCATATTTTTTATAGCAGCTTAAAAACATTAGCAATGGTTATGGCGCTTATTGCTGCAGCAAGTGCATATGGACATTTATTAGCATTGTTAAAAGTTCCTGCAAAGGCTACTCAAGCATTATTATCGTTAACAAATAATAAATATTTATTATTATTATTTGTTAATGTTTTATTATTAATCCTTGGTTGTATTATGGATATGGCCCCATTAATTTTAATTGTAACACCGATTTTATATCCTGTAATGGTTAATGAACTTGGCATGGACCCGGTACACTTTGGTGTGATGTTAATATTAAATCTGGCAATAGGTCTATGTACACCTCCTGTTGGAGGAGCACTATTTGTGGGATGTGCTGTTGGAGAAATAAAAATTGAAAATGAAACAAAGGCATTATTGCCATTTTTGGCAATAATGATAGTTGTATTATTATTTATTACATTTATTCCTTCCTTTTCAACTTTTATTCCAAATTTATTAATGCCAGTAATAAAATAAAAAAATTGCCTGCTATACACACATTGCAATGTGTGTATAGCTTTATTTTTATTATGAAGACTTTAATTACCTGTTTAATTATATTATCATTTCTTTTTATTTTTACATTAAAATCCTTTAACGCAAAACCAAAAGACCTTGGAGTTAAAGATGGTATATTAAAACCTTGCCCATCTTCTCCAAATTGTATTTCAACACAGGCTGATCCTGGTGACAATCAACATTACCTGCCTCCCCTTTCATTAAATATTACAAAAAAAGATGCAATGAAAAAAATTATCGCTATTATTAATTCCTTTGAAAGAACAAAAATTGTTGAAAAGACAAATAATTATTTACGTGCTGAATTCAAAAGTAAAATCATGAAATATGTTGATGATGTTGAATTTTACATTGATGAAAAAAATAAAATTATTCACTTTAGAACAGCAAGTCGTATTGGTTATTCTGATCTTGGAGTAAACAGAAAAAGGATGGAAGAAATAGTAAAAATGTTTAAAAACTTAAATATCACTTACAAAAAATAAAAGCCATAGTTTTTTAATAAACTATGGCTTTTATTTTTATCTAATTAAATTACATTTAATTTTTATCTTTATACGTTAATAAAATATTTAAATTATATTTCACCTGATCATCTATAGAAGTAACATCCAGCTCTTTTTCTGTATTAACTCTATAGAACGAAAAATCCCACTTGTCTCTGTCAAAACTTAAATTAAATGACTTTTTATTATTATATAAATATATATCTCTTAAAGCTGTTAATTTTATTGAATTTTCTTCTCTTTTTGCTTCAACTACATTTCCTGTTAAATTGATTTCACCAGACACAATAGTATTTTCCGGAATATAAATAATATTTTTATATAAATTTGGTTTTTCCTTTTTCTTACCTTTTTTAAACGAGAAAACAGTTGGATCAAGTTTAACAATCGGTTTCTCAATCTTAATATCTTCTTTAGTTAACAATTCATCTTTAATATCTATTGCAGCTGTTAAAATAACATCCAGATTTTCTTTATTCTCATCTAATACTGTTTCAAATTTATAATTGATTTCAAAAATTTCTTTCCTATTTGACGGCTTTATATAAAACCACTCTTTAGCATCAGAAGACCCATAAAGTCTTCCAAATTTTTTAGTAATATAAAGCGGTCTTTTCAAAATAATAGAATTATTATCAAGAGTCTGAATAAAATTAGATGTTAATTCTTCTTTTGTTTTTAGATTAATTGAATTATCTTTAAAAAAACCAAGCAATTGTTTCTTACTAAAAATTTGCTCATCTAAAAAATTCTTTTTTTCTTTAAAGCTTGAATTAATCAGATCAATATCATTTAGTTTAGTCAAAAACAAACCTGACCATTCTAAAAAACTAGTGGATTCCATATCTTTTGACGGTACTCTGCAACTTATTAATAATACAAATAAAGCTACTACAAAATAATATTTAAGATATTTTTTTTTCATAGACTTTCCTCCTAAACGATGTTTATTTAATTATCATTTTAATCCTAAATTATTTATTTACAATATAAAACATGCTGAATGGATTATTAAAATCGTTGAATGGTTATATCGCTTAATTAAAAGGCTAAAAAACTAAAATATAAGTTTGATTTATTTATAAAATTTTAAATAAAATCCAAGAAAATCTTGACTAAATTAATTATATAACCTAAATTACTTATTATGTATAAAGTAAATGAAACCTCATACAAGAAATCAATATATCAAGGTGTTGCATATTATATAGTAAGATGGTCTGGCTATCTGGAATGTAATAAGTATTTGATATTAAGAAAAATCCCAAAAATGCCCGGCATCTATGTTGTTTTCTTTAAAAATAAAGCAAACAAATTAGAACCTTTTTATGTTAGTTTTGCATGGGTAAACAGTATAATGTATGAATTAAGTTCCGTTTTGAGTGATGAAGCAGATCATGATCCTAAAATAAAAGAAATTCTTGATGATGAAAAATGTTACTATAAATATGTAATAATAGAAAGTTATAGAGATTTACTGGATATTTATCAATATTTCAAAACTTTTTATGAATCTAGAAATACTTATTTTATTAAAAAAGAATTGGAAGTAAACTCCGGAAGATATAAAGAAATCTTTGTTCAGGATTACTCCGAATTAATTAAAAAAAGATAAAAAAATAAAATAAAGCAAATTAAAAATTCCTTTGCATTTTTTAATGCTCTGTCCCCCAAATTTTTTAATTTCCTTTAATTTTATTTTTTAAAAACTTCATCAATTCACTTTTATATTCTTTATGCTTTAATCCAAATTCAATTATTGTTTTTATATAGTCAATTTTATTTCCAATATCGTATCTTTTACCTTCATACCTATATGAATAAATACTTTCTCTTTCAAGTAGAATACGTAATGCGTCTGTTAACTGTACTTCATTATTTAATCCCCTTTTAGTTTTCTCGATTGCTTTATAAATTTCAGGAGTTAAAATATATCTACTTGCAATAGCAAGATTTGAAGGAGCTTCTTTTTTAGATGGTTTTTCCACAAGATGAGAAATTTCAGTTATATGATCGTTTATTTTATTCCCGCCAATTACACCATATCTTGATATTTTCTCATCCGGAATAACTTCAACACCAATAATTGACTGCTTATATTGTTCAAATATATCAATTAATTGCTGAGTTACCGGAATTACTGAATCAATTACAGTATCTCCAAGTAAAACCGCAAATGGTTCATCTCCCGTATGTTGTTTGGCATAATATATTGCATCCCCCAGCCCATTTAATTCTTTTTGACGAATATAATGAATATTAGCCATTTCTGAAATACGTCGAATTTCGTTATATATCTTTTCTTTCTTTTTAAATAATAATTGATTTTCAAGGTCAAAACTTCTATCAAAATGATCTTCAATAGCACGTTTCCCTTTCCCGGAAATTATCAATATATCTTCAATTCCAGAATCTATTGCTTCTTGAACAACATGTTGGATTACCGGAGTATCTATTATTGGAAGCATTTCTTTTGGTTGTGCTTTTGTTGCAGGTAAAAATCTTGTACCTAATCCGGCTGCTGGAATAATTGCTTTTTTTATCATAAATTTTTCTCCTTAAAATAATTAGCTAATATATGGTTTTATAACTCTAACATTAATCTTTTTTAAATTTACTATTAATTTTGCCAAAACCTCATCATTATTATACATTCCAATAATTGATCCCCCTGATCCTGTAAACTTAGCAGAAGCACCGCAGCTCCTTGCTACATTAGCCATCTCTAAATTACTGTCAGATATATTAAAAATTTTTGATCTTTGATCAAAATTTTCATTTATCAATTCATTTAATTTTTTATAATCTTTTTGCTTTAAAGCTGTTCTTCCTTGTTCTGCAATTGCAGCAATCCTATCTATAGTTTTAATTACTTGTTGATCTCCTTCATTATATCTTATGTGTACATCATTAAATATCTGTCCAGAAACTTTGCTTAAATTAGTTTTATATGCCAGATATAAATTAGGAACTAAAGAAGAATTTATGTTTTCATATATACCATACCCATTCTTCTTCATTTTATCTTTCTTAAAATTCATATAAACACATCCTTCATATACCTGTATTACCCTGTCCTGTAGACCAGCTTTAATTCCTAGTTCATCTTTTTCAACTGATAGGATTAAGGTTGGCAATACTTCATTGGGTATTTTAACCTGATAAAATTCTAAAAGTGCTTTTATTGTTGCTGTAATAATAGCACTTGAACCGGCTAAGCCTACCTGTCTGGGTATTGAAGAAAAATATCTAATTGAAAAATTTTTATTATGTGTCTTAATTTTATTTTCTTTACAGTATTCATAAAATCTTTTTATTGCAGCTTTAATTAATCTGGCGCCACCATAATAACCGCTTAAATTAATGGATTCTACCAAATCATGAACATTTTTAAAAATATTTAAATCTTGATTTTGAGGTTCAATACTTAGCTCTGGAGTTTCGTATAAAGATACATTTGCTCCAAAATTTTTAATGGTTATTGAAATTGTTTTACCAAAAAATTGATCCGACGGATTACCCAATAATCCTGCTCGTGCATAAGCCTGTTTTTTTATTATCATTTTTTTCTCGCTTTTAAAATCTTTAACACAATTTACCAAAATTTTTAAGAAATAATTTAATTATTTTTATCTATAAAACTTTACTAATTTTTCGGGTTTAAAGCCCATATAATAAAATATAATTAATAACCAATTCCTTAAAGTGCATCGGATAACACCTTCTTTTTCCCATCTTCTTACTGAAGTTTTAACTTTTTCGTTAATAATAAAAATTTTCCCTCTTCCTTTTTTTATTCTATTCATCAAATCCACATCTTCCATGATAGGCACATTCATAAATTTACCTAAATAAAAAAAATAATCTTTCCTAATAAAATAAGCCTGATCGCCATAAGGTATGCGTGTTATCCTTGATCGAATTGAAGAAATAAAACTTATCAATTTATAAATAAATTTCTTTGAATCAATACTTAGATCAAAAGCTCCTGCTTTATATTTTTTATAGTTTATTAATTCTTCGATTTTATCTAAAGCATTATTTGGTAATATTGTATCTGCATGTAAAAAAATTAATATTTCTCCTTTCGCAATATCTGCTCCAGTATTCATCTGAACAGCTCTTCCCTTAACAGATGAAATTTTAATTACATTATTATCAATAATATTTTTTAAGGTAGATTTATCTTGATCACCATCAACAATAATTATTTCGCTTTTTTTAAAATTTCGCAGAGATTTTAAATTTTGAATAGTATTATTTATTATTTTTTTTTCTTTATAGACAGGTATAATAATTGAATATATCACTTGCATTTTAATTAATTAAAATTTTTGATTTAAAGATATATTTCATTGTATTCGAATTTCTAAATTTACTTTTTTTATTTTGATCTATAAATTTTTTTAAATCACTAATAGTATCAATATCATTCATTAAATTCAAAATACTTACTTTATAATTATTTTTTTTAAAAATATCGATTGTTGAATTAAAAACAAGGCTTGAACTCCATTTAATATTGTAAAAAATCTTATATAAAAAAGTTTCTTTATTAAATCCAAGCAAATAATACCCACCGTCAAATGAAGGCCCTATTACAGCATCATTACTATCTAAATTATTAAATGAATTAATAAATATTTTATTTGAAATATTTGGCATATCACTTCCAATTATAATTACTTTATTATAATTGCTTTTAAAAACATCTATAAATGCATTCTTCATCTTTATTCCTAAATCTTTCCCTTTTTGTTGTACAAACGAATAATGCACGCCTAACCATTCTTTTATTTTATTTAAAGATTCCGGCGGATAGTAAAATATCTTAAAATCATATTTTGAGTTATTTAGAGTAGATAATATATCATTAACAAAACACTTATAAAGATCTAATACAAATTCTTCATTAAGATCTTTAGCCAGGCGAGTTTTTATTTTACCTTTTTCCGGATTTTTAATAAAAAAAATGATACAACAATCTTTCATTGCGCTTTTACAAAAGGAGTAATAATAATACCCCATAAATTTTGCCATTTTTTATCAACGTATTCTTTTAAGCCAAGTTTAATCCCTGGTATTTCTTTTATCATCACAAATGTTCTAAACAGCCTGTCCCAAAATGAAAAAATTGTTGAATAATTAGAATCAGTTTCTTTCATTATTTGTGAATGATGAATTCTATGCATATTTGGAGTAACTATAATTACTCTTAATATTTTATCTATACTCTCAGGTAAAGCAATATTACTATGATGAAAAATCGTTGAAACATTTAAAACAATCTCATGAATAATAACTATTTCCGGATTAATACCTAGAATTATCAGAACCGGTATTTTTAATATTGTTGATATTAATATTTCACCAGTATGAAATCTAATTGCGGTAGTAGAATCCATGTCAATATCTGAATGATGCGCTCGATGAAATTTCCATAAAAATTTTGACTTATGATTAAGGAAATGCCAGAAATATATCCATAAATCAAATAATAAAAATCCTAAAAAAACATTTATTATATAAGGCATACTAATAATATTTAACAATCCTATTAAATTATTACCTATGAGTTCAAACAACTTTAAAAATAATACAGAAAACCCTAGAAAAACAACAACTCCATTTAATAAAGCTAAAATAATATTTTGAAGATTGTAAATTAAACGTTTTTTAAAAAACCTATTTTTATAATAAGGCAGAAGATTTTCAATTATAAAAAAAATAAAAAGAGTTGATAATAAAATAATAATTTTATAATTATTCATGTTTTTTAATAAAAAGTAATAGTAAAATTAAAAAAGCAATAAAAAAATTTACGCGGTTAATATTTTTTCTTTTTTTATTGAATCTTCCGGCTCTTCAGACATTTCTTCCATTTCTTCAGGAATAGCTAAATTCATAATACCAACAATATTCCCTGTATTATCTATTACAGGTTCATAAATACTTATATACCAGCTATTAACTATAAATATTCTACCATAAAACGACTCTTTATTAATAATTGCACGATATACTTCACTGTCTGCCGGTATAATTGTTCCAAATGCACGTGTCTCATCATAATTTTTAATTGTTGTTGATACACGAATAAATTCATCATTAACATTTTGAAAAAAAGACACGGAAGTATTTGTCCTTTGAGAAATATTATCAACAAAATCATTATTATACGTAACCAGAACATTTTCACCTAATTTTATTTCATCAGCAATATATCTTTTACCAAGAGCTTTAATTTCAACTTTATTTCCTGTTGGATAGAAATCCCCTCCTAAAGTTCTTATAATATCCATAGCTATTTCTAATTTATTTTGAAGTAATTCTTCTATATGTTGTTGATTTTCTTTAATTTTTTCAGATCTTGCATCAAATTGCCCTATAAATCTTTGAAGTTTAACTGACTGTTCACCAAGATCAACTGTAGCAGATGAAACATTTTCAATCTCTAATAGGTTAACTTGTGCTACTTCTGCGATATAATTAATAACACCTAAAATTTCATTAGAACTTAGTTGTATATTTTTTGATTCTTCATTTATTGTTTTTACAATTCCTGCTGATAATTCAGTAGTCATTGCTATTTCTTTTAATAATTGACCTGTACTTCTTGATAAATCTACACCGCCCCGTATTATTTTACTATTATAAGAAATCAATTCATAAATACGATTCGCAGATTGAGTTGATTTTTCTGCCAGTTGTTTAATTTCATTAGCAACAACACTAAATCCTTTACCTGCTTCTCCTGCTCTAGCTGCTTCTATAGATGCATTTATTGATAATAGCTCTGTTTGTTCAGCAATATAATTTATAAGATTTATAATATCTGTAATTTCTTCAGAACTTGTTTCTATCTTAGTCATCTCCTTTTCAAGATTTGATATAGAATCAAGACCTATTTTTGTTTTCTTAAGAGCTTCTTCAGTATAATTATTTGCATTCGTTGTTTCTTCAGATATTATTTTAATCATAGAATCCAATTTTTCAAAATTTTCACGTGTGTTTTCTATAGTTGTTGCCTGAGCATTTGCAGATTCTTTTACATCTGTTGATGATTTAAACAAAGTATGAAGAGTTTTTGTTATTACTATAATTGCAACATAAATTTGCTGGATCACTGTTTTAAGGTCAGTAACTGTTGTATTAAATGCAGCTGTTAATGTACCAATCTCATCAGTTCTTCGAACCCGTATCTTTCCAGTTAAATCACCTTCTCCTATTCTTTCTGTTTCTCTAATTAACCAATTTAAAGGTTTAATTACTGTTCCTCTTAGATAAAAGAAAAATATTATTATAAATAAAATTGCAATGACTGTTATAATATTTGCTATTATAATCATAATTAAATTAATAAATCTACTTTTTAAACTAATATCACTACTTAATAAGTTTAGTGAATTTTCTAAACCAGAGGTAAAACGATGACTAATTGAATAGAAGTTATTAACATTTTCAACTGTATCTGTAAAATCTTTATCATAAGTTCTTTGAGTTATTCTTTGTCCATACTCTACTAAAAACGGAGTATCATTACTTTCAATAAAATTTTTTATTTTATTTATTTTTAAAGAAGATTCAATACTGTCTAAATTATTCTTTATCAAATTCCATGTAGTTTTATTTGTTTCCATATTCGAATTATATTGATCCATCAATATAACTCTTTGAGGAGAAATTATATTTAATAAAAAATTTATTGAATTATCTACTTTAAAATTTATATTTTTTTTAAACTTATCAAATCCTTCCAATTCTTCATTTCCTTTATTGATCTCTTCATTAAAAAAACTAAAAATTTCCACTTCAAAATATTTATAAAACTGTGACCAGGAAGCTACTGCTTCTTTTTTTTCTTCTGCTCCTTCAATTATTAAAATTCGGTTTGTTGCATTACTAATTTTTTCCCATGATAAAAGTATATCAGATATTTTATTTTTTTGATTCCTGAGATACTCCAGTCTTGTATTTAAATAGATAAATGAATATAAAGTGCTTATAAATATTAATGCTATAAAAAAGAAAATAATACTTACTCTACCGCTAAAACCTAAAACACTTTTTTTAGCTTTTTGTTTCTTTATTTTTATTGCTTGTTTTTTTCTTTTTTTTAATTTCTTTCTATATTCTTTTTTTATTAATGGAGTTTTTGTAGCATGTAAATCTGCTTCATTTTTAGAAGCTGCATTATCAATATCTTTTTTATCACTCACTTTTTTTCTTCCTTAATACATTTAAATTATAGATAAGATTATTATAAATATCGGATATATTTAAAATTAGTTCAAATTTTATTATAAAAACAACTTCTTTAATAATTATAATAAAAATATGTAAATATTTAAACTTTTTTTTATAATAAATTCAAAATTAATTTATAATTATTTACACACATTACTAAATTAAAATAACTTAATTATTGGAGAATAATTTTGTCAAAAATAAAATATGCTCTTGTTCTAGCAGGGGGCGGCGCTAAAGGCGCATATCAAATTGGAGTATGGAAAGCACTTAAAGAATTAAACATAAAAATTAATGCTGTTATTGGAAATTCTGTTGGTGCATTAAATGGCGCTTTTATAGCTCAAAATTCCCTCGAAAAAGCACAAGAATTATGGGATAATATAACACTTGATAAAATTGTTTCAATACCAAAAGAATTAATTAAAAATGGTATATTTCACATAAATAGTAAAAATATATCTATGATTAAAGATCTTCAAGAAATATTTTTTAAAAATAAAGGGCTTGATACAGCTCCTTTAAGAAGTATAATCGAAACATATATTGATGAAAAAAAAATTAGAAAATCAAAAATTGATTTTGGTTTAATTGCATATAACTTAAATAATTTTAAACCTCTTGAAATTTTTTTAGAAGATATTCCAAAAGGATTATTTACTGATTATCTGGTTGCAAGTGCTTCTATCCCATTTATTTTTAAAAAAACTCAAATAAAAAACAAACAATTAATAGATGGCGGTGTATATGATAATATACCTTTTTCAATGGCAAAAAGAAGAGGTTATAAAAATATTATAATAGTTGATATGTCAGGATTTGGTATTAATAAACGTCCTGATATTAAAGGTACTAATTCGATATATATTAAAAATTCAATAGATATGGGAAATCTATTAGATTTTTCACCGGCATTTATAAAAAACTTTATTAATATTGGATATTTAGATACATTAAAAATCTTTGGAAAAATAGATGGAATAAAGTATTTTTATAAAAAAAATGATAAAATATTACAAAAATTAGAAAATTTAATTTTTGATAAAAAAATATACATGGAATATTCAAATTGTTTAAAAAACTCAAATTTCGAAACTAACAAACAAAACATAAAAAACGAAATTAAAAATATTTTACCTGATAATTTTAAACATTTCAGTAATTACATAATTGCTTTATCAGAAAGCGCTGCTTTATGTTTGAATATTGAAATAAATAAACTTTATTCATATAAAGAATTCTTAAACTTAATCTGGACAAAATATAATAATATAGAAAAAAATATTGCTTCAATTGATAATAAAAAATTTAAAAACTTCTTTGAAATGTTAACCCAAAAAGTAAAAAGTATTGATCCAACAAAAGATTTTAAAAATTTCTTCAAACTTTCAACATATCAACATGAAAAAGCTTTTGAAATTATTTTTGGTAAAGATAAAACAAAATTACATATAAAAACAATAGCAAATTTTTTCCCTAATTTACTCCCTGCAAAAGTTTTTTTTGTGCTACTTAAATATTTTTTCAATGAATAATAAATTAAAAAATTCTTTTTTATTTATTGATACTAAAAAGGATTGACAGAAAACAAAATTTTCTGTATAAGAACAAAATCATTTATTGCTGGCATAGCTCAATCGGTAGAGCAGCTGATTTGTAATCAGCAGGTTGCGGGTTCAAGTCCCATTGCCAGCTATAGCAGATAAATTTTATTAGTCCCTTTATGGGGAGATGGCCGAGTGGTTAAAGGCGGCAGACTGTAAATCTGTTGACGTTGTCTACGGGGGTTCAAATCCCTCTCTCCCCATTTTTTTTATTTACATTTAATCAAATTACACAAAACAACACTGATTACTCATTTTTTTACTGCAGTATCTCTTTGGTTTCTGTAGTTTCAATCTAATCGTTATTATATTTTATAAGAATTTTCCACGTTATAAAAATTGTTGAAGCTAATAATATTCCCATTAATAAAATAATAAAAGGTAAAATCTTTATTCCTTTATAATCAGAAAAATATCCAACTGATATTGGAATAAAAAGACCGCCAAGTGAAGCAAAAACAGTAATAAAACCAGTAATTATTCCTGTTATTTTTGAAAAAAATGAAGTAGTAGACGCTATTATAGTAGGAAAAATTCCTGAAAGAAAAAATCCAATAAGAGATATTGATACAAGTGTTATATATTTATAAGGAAATACAAACCATATAAAAGTCATTATAAAAGTTAAACAAGCTGTTATAATCAGATATTTTGAAAATCCAATCTTATCAACAAATTTACCGGTTAGTAATCTACCAAAAGTAAGGCAAATCCAAAAAACTATTGCTGTTAAAGAAGCTGGTATAAAATTTTCTGGAAACAATTTTGCCCAAAAAGATGGTAACCATCCATATATTGATACTTCTATTCCAACATAAATAAAAATAGAAATTCCTGCAAACCATATGAATGAATTTTTAAAAGGAATTTCTTCTTTAATGAATTTTGTTGAGGAAACTTTATGTATTAACTTTTGATTTAAAAAAAGGATACCTACTAATGCTGGTAATATTGTAATAATACCAAAAGCAAATCTCCAATTTTTTATAATATTAATACAGAAAGTAGCTAAAAGTGGTGATATTATTGCTCCTAAACCAAAGAAAAAATGAAGATAATTCATTGCTTTACCTTTTTTGGAATAGCTAAGATCAGCACATAATGCATTTATTCCTATTTCATAAATTCCAAAACCTATACCTAAAATTACTATAAAAACTAGTAGTTCAATGTAATTAAAAGAGAACATACAGCCAATAAGTCCAATAATCAATAAAATACTTCCCATAATTAAAAATAATTTTTTCCCAAACCTATCTGCAATATATCCACCTACAATTACAATAAAAAACATCCCAATAAATTGTCCTGAAATAATAATTCCGGATTGTGTATAACTCATAGGAATATCATATCGTATAGCAGGTATCATTGGACCAGTAATTCCTGAAATCAGACCTATTGTTATAAATCCTAAATATTGTATCCATGTTATTATACGAATGTTCATAATAATAAATTTCCTCCAACAAAAAATTCTTTACAAAAATGAATATATCATATAAAATGTGAATAATCAAGAATAAATATGAATAAACATGAACAAATATAAAATATCTTTATTATAGGAGGTTTTAATATGTTTCTTGAGGAAAGACATCAAAAAATCGTAGAAATGCTTAATAATAAAAAAAGACTCGAAGTTCATGAATTAAGCAGATATTTTGAAATTTCAGAAGATTCTATCCGTAGAGACCTAAGAATCATGGAAGAAAAAGGCTGGGTAAAACGTACTTATGGAGGAGTAATCTTACCTGATAAGGTTGGCGATACAATACCAATAATGGATCGTGAAAACATTGACTCTGAAAAAAAAGAAGAAATTGCAGAAACCGCTTCATTATACATAAAAGAAAAGGATACTATTCTTGTAGATGGATCATCAACTACTGAAAAACTTATTCCTCATCTAATTAAATTT
>CAZYID010000084.1:0-13813 GCA_964646595.1 uncultured Spirochaetales bacterium
AAAATTCACTTAATGTATCTGTAGCATGCGGTATTGCTTTGTATCAAATAACAAAGAATTTATCATAAATTATTCGGAGATATAATTTGACAAAAGAAGGCAAACATTTTTTTTTATCAACAATATTAATTTCAGTTTGTTCTTTTTCATCAAGGATTTTGGGATTAGTCAGACAATTTTTATTAGCATCACGTTATGGTGCAACTGAAGGTCAGGGATTAACTGACTGCTATTCTGCAGCTTTTAAATTACCGGATATTATTTTTAATTTAGTTGCTTTTGGTGCAATTTCTATAGTTTTGATACCTTATTTTTCAGGATTTGTTAAAAAAGAAAAATACGATGATCTTAAGCAGTCATGCTCAAGTTTTTTAAATTTCTTTTTTATATTTATTATATTTTTTATTATTATAGGATTTTTTTTCGCACCTTTTTTTGTAAGAAATTTTTTAGTAAAAGGCTGGACAAATGAAATAAATATCAGCCTGACTATTCAAATGACACGGATTCTATTATTACAAATATTATTTTTAACTTTATCAGGTATTTTTGGTTCTTTCTTGAATGCTATTGAAAGGTTTTCAGCATATGCATTCGCATTATTATCATATAACATTGGAATAATATTTGGTATTTTATTTTTTGCCCCATTTATTGGAATTCAGGGAGTAGCCTGGGGAGCAGTACTTGGCAGTTTTATTCATTTTTTTATTCAAGCTTGCGGGGCAGTAAATAATGGATTTAAATATAGTATTGGATTGCCTAAATTTAATAAAGATATAAAGCAGCTTGTATTTATAGCTATTCCGAGAATGATTGCAATAAGCGGAGAACAGTTGGTTAAATTTTTTATTGTTAATATTGCATCATTTTTATTTATTGGTTCAATTTTTATATTTGAAAATGCAGAAAATTTCAGCATGGTACCTTTTGGTGCAATTGCAGTTAGTATATCAACAACAGCTTTTCCTAAATTCAGTAAATTATATGTTGAAAAAAAGTATGATGAGCTTTTAAATACTTTATTAAAAATATTAAGAACCTGTTTGTTTTTTATTCTGCCTGTAACTCTAATAATGATTGTTTTTAAAAGAGAGATAATTGAACTGCTGCTTGTTTATAAAAAGTTTACTCAAAAAGATGCATTGTTAACAGCAAATGCATTGGCTTATTATATGGTGGGAATTCCATTTTTTTCAATAACAATTATTATTGTCAAATTTTATTATGCTCAAAAAAAATCTATTATACCAATGATAATTACATTGATTTCTGTATTCACTACAATATTTGTTTCATATTATTTTTCAAAATATTTTAATATTTCCGGGCTTTCTATTGGCAGGAGTTCCGGTTATATAATCCAGGCTATATTACTGATATTGTTTATTATTATAATTAATAAAAAAGAAAATATTTTTAATGGATTGAATTGGAATTTATTTTTTGATATAATTAAAGTAATTAATGTTTTTTTTGTAATGTTAATTTTTGGACTTTTTTTACAAGCTAGGATTAATTTTTTTGATAATTTAAAAATGGATGCTATTGCAAAAATTATTATATTAGGCGGTTTGATTTCATTATTTTATGTTATTTTATCATATATATTGAAAATTCCTGAAATAAGGTCGATAATTAATTTCAGAAGTAAAAAAAGTAATAATGTTTAATAGTATTATTCAAAGGTATTACTAGCATTAGTAAGACCTAGAGGAATGTAATAATAGGGATAAAATTATGATTAAAAAACTTACATTAATAATAATAATGTTTTTAAATGTAATATATTTTGTTTTTTCTCAAAAATTAGAATATAAAATTATTGAAAAAACAGGCTCAGTAGATATTCGTTTTGAAATAAGCGACTGGAAACAGGCAAAAGTTGATCAGGAAATTCCTTATTATGCGGAGATAATTACAGGATTTCATTCTCAGGTTACTATCGAAATTACTAATGGTTCTTATATTACTATTAACCAATTATCACATATTAAAATAAATGAACAAAAAGAAATATATGAATGCTGTATAACAAATATTACTTTATTAAGAGGATATGTATTGGCTCATGCTAAAAGAATCAGCAATGAAAAAAATAGAATTATTATAAATATGCAAAATGGAACTGCAGAATTTAATGAATCAAGTGGTGAGGTTTATTTAAGAGAAGATAAAGGTGCTTTTATTAAAGCTTATGACGGAAAAGTAAAAATATTAACAAAGAAGAAAACTCCAATATTAAATTTAAAAAAAGAAGAGATTTGCTGTTTTTTGCCTAATGGAGGATTTTTAGACTCTGATTACTTTCTCAGAAGAAACATAAATGTTAAACCAAATAATCTGACAGAAACTAACAGTATAACTGCATATTATGATCAATTGTTCCATTATTATTCAAATGATCAAAAGAGTAATGATTATGCTAATCAATTCAAACCTTAGGATTCAGGAAACAAAGTGCTTCAGCGCCTTGCATGTAATTCAATGGGTTTTAGCGCTTTGTTAATCTTTTTTATCATTTATTATTTTATATAATCCATTTGATAGTTCTACTATTTTTTCTATTGAAAGCGTTTCCCCTCTTATAGTTAAAGGGATATCAGCATTGTTTAAAGATTCAATAATTTTATTGTTATCAATTTCTTTTAATAATGGGGAAAGCATTAAATTGTTTTTAATTTGTTTACGTCTGCTTATAAACATAGAACGTGCAACTTTAAAAAAAAATTTTTCATCTAAAACTTTATATTTATTTTTCTTTTTTTTTAAATAAACAAGAGAAGATTCTACTTTTGGAGCAGGGTAAAAAGATTTTGGAGAAATCCTGGCAATAATTTTTGGGTCAGAATAAAATTGAGAAAAAATTGATAAACTTCCAAATTGTTTTGTTCCTTCTTTTGCTATTACACGCTCTGCTACTTCTTTCTGCATCATAAAAATAATTAAATCAAAATAAATAGGTGTTGTAAAAATTTTATCTAAAATTGGAGTTGTTATATTATAAGGTAAATTCCCTAATATTTTAATGCTTCGATAATTATTTTTATCTATTTTATTTTTAATTTTATCAATTTCTTTAAGAAAATCACCTTCTATTAAATTAAAATTTTTAATATTACCAAATTGTGATTTTAATAATTTTATATATGCTTTATCAAGCTCAAATCCAATTATAGAACAATTAGTTCCGATTAATTTATTAGTCAAGCTGCCAAGTCCGCAGCCGATCTCAATCACAAGATCGTCTTTATTGATTTCAGAAAATTTTATTATTGTGTCAACAACTCCTGCATTAATTAAAAAATTTTGACTGAATCTTTTATGTATTGCCAGATTATTTTCATCAATAAATTTTTGAATTTCTTTAACACTAAAAAACTTGAAATGCATTTAGAAAAAATATATTATAAATCATATTTAATCAAGAAATATATTTTATTATTTACTTATTGCATTAAAGCAGAATATAATAAAAATTCTTATTGTTGATAAAGTATTTGACAAATAAAAAAATAAATAGGAGAATTTAATAAATTTAATGAGGTGGTTATGTCAGATAGTTTTAAAAATGATATTCAGCAAGACGATATAGACGATATAGACGATATAGACGATATCATTACTGAAAATGAAGATTTTATTTCAGAAGATGGAAAAAGTACCATCCAGCAAAAATCAGAAAATATAGTTGATAAAATAATAGAGTTTATTACAGGTTTTACAAGTGACGAAAGAATTAAAATAAGAAAATTAAGAGAAATAAATAAAAAATTAAGGCATTTAAAATTAAAATTTTATAATTATAAAAAAGATTTAATTCTGAATTCTTTTGTTCAATTTTTTTATGAATTTTACAGATTAAGTCAAAATTTTAAAAAATATATAAATATAAAAGTACATTCAAATTCGGTAAAACTTGTTTTATTTGAAATATTTTCAACTCCAGTTCAAAAAAAAATAGCAGAACAATTTGAAAGCAGTATTGTTAAAGAAAAAATTAATAAAGCAGTAGATAAAAAAAAGCTGCTGGTTCAACTTCAGAATGATCTGTCAAAATATTTAAATTCTTTTACTACTGATATAATAAAAAAAATAAATTTAACTTATAATCAGATCGAAGATCTTTCCAGTATTATAACTTATGATTGGTTTCAATTATTGCATAAATTTGATTCAGAAATAAAAGAAACTAATTTTAATTATAAGCCTGAGATTGAATCTATTGAAGGAAAATATATTTTAGATGAATTAATTGTAATTAATGATTATATTGAAAGTATAGATTTTGAAAAAGATTGGAAGTATATATATGAATATTTGAAGTTTGTTTCTCAAGATGAAGGATTAATAAAAATTTTCAATAAATTTATTCAGAAATGCAGAATATTAAAAAATAAACATTATTTATTACATATGATAAGATTAATTTATAAAGATCCATTTTTTAAACCTAAAATTTTTACTTCTGATATAAATATAGTTCAAAGATATTTAGATGATTTTAAACTTGATGTTAAGAAAAGCGTGGATTCTGTAATAAAAGATTTAAAAAGAAAAAGAGTTGTAAATCTTTTAATGGATATATTTAATAAAACATCAATTGTCCGTTTAAAATATTATACTGATCATATGAATGATTTTTTAATGAAAAAAGGAATAGCTGGTTTTAAATATATTGAACCTTTAAATTACTTAAAAGCATTTTTACTTGATTTTTGTAAAGGAATTCTTAAATCTAGAATTGATTTTTTATTAATTAAAGGGACCTGGATTACAAATACTCAATCTTTAGAATATTCAAATTTATTAGTAGATTTAACTAATTTATCTGATAAATTAATAGCGTTTGATAATAGCTGTTCAGAAGATGAATATTATGGGAAAACTATACGTCAGTTAGCTTTTTCTGTATCACACGATCCTAATGCAAAAAAATTAATGAGAACTACAATAGTTAAAGTAGATTCTGAAGCTGAAAAAATTCTTTATGAAAGTATTAAATTGTTTATCATCTCAGCAAAAAAGATCAAATTATTAATTGAAGATAAAAAATTAAAATTACCTAAAATTATAATAAATTTTCATAAAATAGAATGGGATTTTCCTGAATCAATTCAAAATAGTTTATTTGGAATATATAAAAAAATGCATAGCTTTATAATGCTTATGAAATATTTTATAAAAGAAGAGTAAGCTAGAATTAGTTTTTAAAAGTTTTATTAATTATTTTTTAATATGGTTTGTATTTTTTACTTACTATTTGTGAAATAATATCAGGAATATTAACTAATGGTGATACTATCTGTATATTTCCATATTCTATTGCGATTTTTGGCATTCCAAAAACAATTGAAGTATTTTGATCTTGGGCAATTGTAATACCGCCTTTTTCTAGTATCATACCAATATTTTTTGCGCCGTCTTTTCCCATTCCGGTCATTATACATGCAAGTGATTTTCCGCCAAATACCTCTGCTGTTGATTTAAACAGAACGTCAACTGACGGCCTATGACCGTTAACCGGGGGACTTTCATCTAAATTAATAACAACACCTAATTTTTTCCGGATAAATTTAATATGTTTGTCTCCAGGTGCGATTATAATTCTTCCTGATTGTACAATGTCATTTTCTTCTGCTTCTTTTACTGAAAGAGTACATATATTATTTAAATTTTTTGCAAATTCATAAGTAAACCCTGCAGGCATATGCTGTACAATAACTATTGGTATTTGAAAATTTGCCGGGAAACAGGGCAGTATATTTCTTAAAGCATTAGGTCCTCCTGTTGATATTCCAATAACAATAATGTCAATATCAGGGATTGTATTTATCGCTTGTAAATAATCTTTAGATCTGATTTCTGGAATTTCCGGCAGTTTAATTTGAACTTTGTGAATTTTATTATGAAAGGTAGAGTGGATATGAGGTAATACTATATTATTAGTAAATGAACTTGGTTTACCTAGAGCAATAATTAATTCGATCAAACGGTCTTTTGTTTTATTTATATTGTTAGTAGAACCTGATGGTTTAAGTATAAAATCAGATGCGCCTAATGACAAAGCATCAAGTGTAATTCTTGCTCCTTTTTGAGCATGAGAAGAAAGAATTATTACAGGTACTTTGATGTTTAGTTTTTGTTTTTCTTTTAAAAATTCTATCCCATTCATTTCCGGCATTTCAAGATCTAAAATTATTATATCCGGTTTGAGTATATTTAATTTTTTTAATCCAAATTTTCCATTGATGGCTGTACCAACTACATTAATTAAATCATTGTTTGATAGAGTAGTAGAAATTAGATTTCTCATTAAAGCAGAGTCATCGATGATCATAACTCTTATTTTTTCATTCATCTTTATTTTTACCTTCTCTTTTTGTATAAATACAGGCATCACCAACTTTTTTAAATATAAATTTGGTTTTCATTCCAAACAGGGATTCTGAATGTCCAATAAATAAATATGAATAATCAGTCATTGAATCATAAAAATGATTGATTGTTTTTTCTTGAGCAAGAGCATCAAAGTATATAATTACATTTCGGCAGAAAATTATATCAAATTTTTTTAAACTAGATTCATTTTTTAAATTATGATAGTCAAATTGAATTAATTCCTTTATCTCATCTTTTACATAAAAACCACTACCAATTTCAACTAAATATTTTTTTAAGTAATTGTCCGGGATACCTAATATTCTATCTGGAGTATAAAATCCTTCTTTAGCTTTCATAAGAGAATTAAAAGAAATATCGGAAGCAATTATTTGTATTCTCCATGTTTTATCAAATTTTTCTTTAACAACCATTGCAATTGAATATGGTTCTTCTCCGGTTGAACAACCGGCACTCCATATTTTTAAGTGCTTGTCAGTTTTTTTTTGTTTTAAATCATCCAGAATATATTTTTCAAGAGCATCAAAATGATTACCGCTTCGAAAAAATTTAGTAAGATTTGTTGTAACAGAATCTAACAATGTTTTTAATTCATTATCATCAGTTATAATTAATGTGTAGTATTCATCGATGGAATTTAATTTTAATTTTTTTAATCTTTCTTTTAGTCTGCTTTCTAGAATTGATCTGTTTGATTCAGTAAAGTGTATACTTGAAGAATTATATATTATATCTCTGATTTTTTTGAAATAAGAATCATCTATTTTAAATATATTACTATTCATTCTTAACAAATTCCTAAAAATTAAATATTAATTACCAAATTCTTAAATAAGGAATAAATTTTATTTTAATATAGTTATTTTATTAGTTAAATTATAGCATAATGGATTATAAAAAATAAAATATTATTTTAATATGAAGTTAATATTAAAAATATTTTTTTTATTTTGGTTTGTGCATTTTAGTAAAAATGTTAGTTTTTCTAAGAAAATCTTTTAATTTTATAGCTTCTTCATCAAGAGGTCTGTCTTGATCAACGAATTTTGTAAATTTTCGCATCTCTTTATATACTTTAGATATAAATGGGCTGAATTCACTTATTCCTATTAAATCAACAGCCTGTAAGATAGCTAATAAATGAATTGAGAATTGCAGATATAATAAGTCAACGCATTCTCTGAGCTTTCTAGCAGAAATTGTACCTAAAGATACTTTATCCTGATTAAGGGATTCGGTTGGTCTAGAATGAATACTAATAGGATTAGATAAAAATTGAATTTCACTGCTTAAAGCAGATATAGAAATTTGAGCAGCTTTAAAACCATGCAGCAATCCTTTTAGCGGGGAGTTTTTTTCTAATTTTGGGATTAGATTTTCTGTTAAATTATTGAATTTTCCATCTATTGTTAATGCTGCTTGTTTATCTGATAGATCCGCTATATTAGCAAGGGCTATTCTTAAATAATCACAAACACACGAAATGTGCCCCCCATAAAAATTTCCGCTGTTATATATTACTTGATCTTCCGAATCAATTAAAGGATTATCATTAGCTGAGTTTATTTCATTTTCAATCCATGTTTTAGAAAAATTTAATGTATCTCTTAAAACTCCATTGATTTGAGGAGCGCAGCGGATTGAGTACCTGTCTTGAATTTTAAGGTCATTCTTTTTATAATGATTATCTTCTATTGTCCCGATTTTATCTAAAAGATGTTCATATTTATGAATCGAATTGGATTCTTTTATTACATTAAAAATATATGAAGCACTTATGATTTGTCCTTTATGATTTTTTATTAACGAAACTTTATCTCTAAATGGAATATCATTACCGTTTATTATGCTTACTGTTGCTCCGGTAATAAAATCAGAAATATCAGCTAATTTATTTAAATCTAACCAGGCAATAGAGGCAATAGCTGTCATTACTGATGTTCCATTCATTAATGCTAAGCCTTCTTTTGATTCTAAAGTAACAGGAGTTAATGATTCTGAATTTAATGCTTTTTTAGATTCAACAATTTTCCCTTTATAATAAACTTTTCTATCACCCATTAATACTGCTGCTAAATAACTAAGTGGAGTCAGATCTCCTGAAGCACCAACAGAACCGATTTGGGGAATTACCGGGGAAATATTATGATTTAATAAATCTCTCATTAATTCAGCCAGTTTTACTCTAATTGCTGAGTAGCCTTTGATATTTGAATTGAGTCGAATAAGTGTAATTGCTCTACTTTCTTCAATGGAAAAATAATCACCAATGCCAATACCGTGAAAATTAACAAGTGCTTTCTGCAGTTGTTGAGTTTTTAAAGGACTGATTTGATTATGACATGAGTCTCCAAATCCTGTTGTTACACCATAAATAGGATAACCTTTTTTTATATAGGATTCTAAGAAACTTCTGCTTCCTTTTAATTTTTTTATAAAAGTTTCATCTTCTGAAAATTGAACTTCTTTATTATTAAATGCAACATTAAATACTTCTTCTATTGTTAAAGAATTACCATCTATTAGGAGTTTACTTTTATTCATATTTCCTGCTTTCTATCTATATTTATAATATTATTATTTTTAAAATGATTCGGATTATACTTTTAGAAATAAAAAATGTCAAGTAAGAAGATTTATTATTTATAGAAGATATTAAAAATTCAGATAAATATTATAAATTTCATTTATTGACAATATAAACAAATAGATTATATTATAAAAAATAAAATAAATAAAGAGGCAATGTTGAAGGATAAAATAACAATCTTTTCAAAAAAAAAGGGAAAGGAAAAACTTACACTTTTAACAGCTTACGATTATTCAACAGCATCTTTTTTAGATACTTCAGAAATAGATGCAATACTTGTCGGTGATTCGTTAGGAATGGTGTTTCAGGGATTTGATAATACTCTTTCTGTTACTATTGATGATATTCTTTATCACTGTAAAGCTGTCAGAAAAGGTGCTCCCAATACATTTGTAATTGCTGATATGCCTTTTCTTTCTTATCATATAACAGAAGAAGAAGCTATAAGGAATGCAGGCAGATTAATTAAAGAAGCAGGTGCAGAAGCAGTTAAAGTTGAAGGTGGTGAAGAAGTTATTGATAAAATAAAAGCATTATTAAATGCCAAGATTCCGGTTATGGGGCATTTAGGTCTTACTCCTCAATCAATAAATTTATTTGGAGGATATAAGATTCAAGGGAAATCATTAGAGAAGGCAAAAAAAATAATTAAAGATGCTCTGCTTTTAGAAGAAGCAGGTGTTTTTAGTATTGTACTTGAAGGAATACCGGAAAAACTTGCAGAGATAATAACTAATAAATTAAGCATACCAACAATTGGTATCGGAGCAGGAAGATTTGTTGATGGGCAGATATTGGTAATAAATGATATTTTTGGCAGTTATAAAGAATTTTCTCCAAAATTTGCAAAGAGATTTTGTAATGTAGGAGAAGAAATGAAAAAAGGAATTGATAGTTATATTAAAGAAATTAGAGAAGGAAAATTTCCGGAAGATAAACATACTTTTAAAATTAATGATGAAATAATTGATGAATTATGCAAGTAATTAAAAAAATAAATGATGTAAGGAAAATATTAAATAAAGTAAGAGCTGACAGCAAATCAATTGGTTTTGTTCCAACTATGGGAGCTTTACATGGCGGACATCTTCATTTAATTAAAGAATCAAAAAATAACAATGATTATACAGTAGTATCTATTTTTGTTAATCCCATACAATTTTCACAGGGTGAAGATTTGAGTAAATATCCACGGGATTTAGGAAAAGATACAAAATTGACAGATTCAGTTGGTGTTGATTTAATTTTTAATCCAGAGCCGGAAGAAATTTTGGGAACTGATTTATTAGCTTTTGTTGATATTTTGAAACTTCAGGATAATTTATGCGGATTAAGCCGCCCGGGTCATTTTAAAGGAGTTTGTACAATTGTTGCAAAGCTGTTTAATATTGTAAAACCGGATAAAGCATATTTTGGAAAAAAAGATATTCAGCAGTTATATATAATAAAAAAGATGACAAAAGATTTAAATTTTGATATTGATATAATTCCGTGTGACATTATTAGAGAAAATGACGGACTTGCAATGAGTTCAAGAAATCAATATTTATCCAAAATTGAAAGAAAGGATGCCGTAATAATAAATAAATCTTTAAAAGAAGCTGTAAAAGTTATTGAAAAAGGCGAAAAATCTGCTAAGTTTGTAATCAGTTTAATAAAGGATAAAATAAAATCAGTTAATTATTCAATAATAGATTATGTGAAAATTGTAAATGGAAACATGGAAGATGTTGAAAAAATAAGCAAAGGTGATATTATTGCTTGTGCTGTTTTTTTTGGAAAAACACGATTAATTGATAATTATATAATTGGGGAAAAAATATGTTAATTACAATGATGAGATCTAAAATTCATCGTGCTGTTGTTACAGAAACTCATTTAGAATACGAAGGAAGCATAACAATAGACGAAGTATTATTAGAAAAGTCAGGTATGCTTGATCATGAGAAAGTTCAGGTTGTAAATTTAAATAATGGTTCAAGACTTGAGACTTATATAATAAAAGGGAAAAAAGGGTCTGGGACAATCTGCTTAAATGGTCCTGCTGCAAGAAAAGCTTTTCCCGGAGATGAAATTATCATAATTGCTTATGCAATTATGAGTGAAGAAGAAGCAAAGTCTTTTAATCCTACTATTATTAAAGTTGATAAAAAAAATAAAGTAAAATAATCAAATGAAAAGTTCAAATCATTTTATTAATGAATTTCAAAAAAACAATAGTATTATTCTAAATACAATTGTGAAAATGATTAATCAAAGTAAAAGAATTGCAATACTTGGACATATTGAACCAGATGGAGATGCTATTGGATCGCAATTGGCATTATATTATGCATTCAAAGAAAAAAATTTATCTGTAGAGTTAATTAATGAAGGACCCTATGATAATAAATATATAAGTTTAAATAGAAAGTTTTTTAAAAAGTCAATAAATCCTAATGCTCAATTTGATTTATATATAATTGTTGACACTCCATCAAAAGATAGAATTGGTAAAGCTTCAGAAAATATAGATTATAATAAATGCATAGTAATTGATCATCATATTACAAATAGTAAATATGGAAAAGTAAACTGGGTAGAAGCTGGTTTTATTTCAAGTTCTGAGATGATATACATTTTATTGGATAAAATGAAAATAGGATTGGATAATCCTAAAGTCTGTCAAAATTTGTTAAATGGGATTGTCGCGGATAATGGATGGTTCAGACATATTAGAAAAGACAAGTATTATTCTTTATTAATTTCATACCTGCTTATAAAAAAAGGAGCAAGACCAAATATAAGTTATAATATCATTTTTGGTAAAAAAAGTTTAAACAGTAAAAAAATATTATCTTTAGTTCTCCAAAGATTAGAAACTTATAGGTCAGGCAAGGTTCTGTGGACATATATTACAGATCAAGATAAAAAAAATAATAATAATTCTATGGTTGATTCATCTTCTGTTTTTAATGAACTTATGTCAGTTAATGGTGTTGAGATTGCTATTTTTTTTAAAGTTGATAAAGATACTGTTGATATGAGTTTTCGATCAACAGATAATGTAAATGTTTCAAAACTTGCCAAGTACTTTGGTGGAGGAGGTCACACAGTAGCTTCAGGTGCAACTTTAACTGGAAATTTTGATGAAATTAAAAATAAAGTATTAAAAAAATCCCTTGAATTTATAAGCAGAGATTAGGGAGACAGATATAATTTGAAAAAGATATTTTTGGATTCAAATAATTATAAAATTGGAGATTCTGTTTTTATCAATGGAAATGATTATCATCATTTATCAAGAGTTTTAAGAGTAAAAATAGATGAAAAATTTATTATTGGCGATACAAATAATAATGAGTATTATGGGAAAATAAAAAGAATTGAAAAAGATAAAATATTAATTATTTTAGAAGATATTGTTAAAAGGAATATAGAGAAAAAACCGATAATTACTCTTTTTTTTAGTTTGTTGAAAAGTGATAAAAATGAGTTGATTATTCAAAAGTGCACTGAAATAGGAATAGATAAATTTGTACCTGTTAAAACTAAAAATTGTATTCCAAATATAGATAATCAAAGTAAAAAAATATTACGTTGGAATAAAATTATAAAAGAAGCATCAATGCAGTCTTGTCGTGAAAAAATACCTGTATTAAATGATGTTATTTTATTTGAAAATATTTTTAATTATAGTTATAATAGTAAAGAAAAAAAAATTTTTGGATATATTTCAGAAAAAGGCAAAAATTTATTTGATTTTATAAGGGAAAATAACAATTTAAATTATGTGTCTTTGTTTATTGGTCCGGAAGGTGATTTTAAAAAAGATGAAATAAATAAATTAAAAGAGAATGGTTGGGAGGGTGTATCCTTATCATCTTATATTTTAAAAAGTGAGACAGCTGCTGTTTTTTTAAGTTCTATAATTTTATTTAGTTATTTTAAATGAATTAACTTATTATTTTATTATTAATGGGGATTATAAATGGAAAAGTATAGATTGTTGGGAGTTAATGTAAATTCAGTTTCACCTGAAGAAGCATATAAATATATATTGGAATTATCACAATTAGATAAAGCATCTCATGTTGTATTTCTTGATACATATTTATTGATGAAAGCTCAGTTTAACAGAGAGCTTTATAATTATATAAATACTGCATCATTAGTTATTCCTATTTCATCAGGAATTAAAATAGGATTGAAATTTTTAAATAGAAAAATTGAAAAAGTATATAATTATTTTAATTTTATAATAAATCTTCTTATAAACTTTACTGAAAAAAAAGAGTTTATATATATATTAGGAGGAGATAAAATTATAATAGAAAAAGCAGAAAGAAATATAAGAGATTCATTTCCCGGCATTAGACTGGTTGGAAGATTTCATATTGATTATAAAAAAGAGTTTGAAAAAGATTTAATAACTGCTATTCAAAAAGCATCACCTGCCTTAGTTTTAGTTAGTAAAAAAAGTCCAAATCAGGAAAAATGGATTTATAAGAAGAAACATAATTTTAAAAAAGGTGTGTTTTTGGGTGTTAAAGATTTTATTGAAATTGTGGGAGGTAAAAAAAAATCACCTACTGATGTAATTGTAAATTCAGGTTTTTTTGGATTTATTAATTTTATTAAAAATCCTTTTAAGGTATTCAGGTTATTTTATTATATTCTTTATGTTTTTTTATTACTGTTAAATAAAATTTCCAGAAAAAATTATTAGGGTGAAATTCGAGTTTTATCATTTAAAATAAAATGGCATATTATATGACAAATATATTAGAAAACTATAATAAAAAAACTCGACATTCGGCTTATTAAAAATTTTTTAACAAG
>CAZYID010000085.1:0-13738 GCA_964646595.1 uncultured Spirochaetales bacterium
AAAAGTTTACCATGGAATCAAGAAATAGATTTTTTTATTGATGCTGTAGATGAACATAATCTTAGAAAAAACATAAATGCTCTACCTAGATTTCCATATATAATAATGCCTTATGGCGGTTATTGTTATAATAGAGGATTTGATTTAGGTTTTCTTTTTAGGGCAGATAATTTTTTAAACTCTCGTGTTGCATTAACTTTTGCATCATCATTTGGACAAAAAGGAAAACTTTGGGTACACACGAATATTGAATATCCTGCGTTATTAAATAATAGATTAAAATTATTTAGTACATTGTCTTTTTTTACTACTTATCCGCAGTATGCATCTAAAGTGGCTACATATCCTTCAATTGCTAATGGTGAAAACGGTGCTTTAATAAGATTATTTAATAGAATTTGGAATGGATTGGATATGGATTTTTATCGACAAAGCGAATTTGGTTTTCATTTTATTCCTGGTATTGATTATAGAATTCCATTTATTGATTTAAAAACAATCACTTCTTTAGAGTTGATGTATAAGTATGATCATTTGAGAGTTGATAATGTTATAGGCGGGTCTTATGATTATGATATAGAGGACAAACAAGCCCTACCTGAGCAACTTTTAGTTGATCAATCTAATTTGGGTTTTAATATAAGACAGGAATTCCGCTGGAATAAATTGAAGCAGACAGAATCCATTCCTGTTGGCACATATATATCTTTATGGACTAAATTTTATTTACCAACAACAATAGGTGAGCCAAATAATAATTTTAAATTTAAATCAAGATTTGAAGGGAAATTCAGTTATAAGATTTTTAGAGAATTTGCGGCAAGAGCTAGATTAATATTAGCTGCTAATTATAATATAAGTGAAGATTTTTCAGGAGATCCATATATTCGAGGATTAGCAGATCAAGAATTAACAGGATGGTTTAGCTGCTTAGGGAATATTGAATTATATGCACCTATTGTAAATGTAACCATGAAAAAAGCCGCAGATATACCATTTACAAGAGATGCAAAGTTTATTCTTTACTGGACATTTTTTGTTGATGGCGGATTTACAATTGAAAATTATAAATACTATTTAGATAATTTTATAGAAAGAGCACCTCGTGAAAATATTAGAAATTCTATTATATATGGAGATCCTTTAGGACAAAAATATATTGGTCAAGGTAATTTTATTTTACCGGCAGTAACTGTTGGAAGTGGACTTAAAATCTATTCATATTTTCTGCCTTTTATCATAAGATTTGATGTTGCTATGAATGTTTTAAAAGCTGCCAGTTATAGGGATGCCTCTGGATGTGTTGAATTTGTTTTATCTTTTAGTGAGATGTTTTAAACTTTATTAATCATTTATTAATAAAAAAATCTCAGATTGTAATAATTACAACCTGAGATATTATATATAAGTAAAATATGATTTTATGCAGGGCTAATTGCGTCAGAAGGACAAACATCAGCGCAAGCGCCGCAGTCTGTACATTTATCAGCACTAATTTTATATGGACTTCCTTCAGAAATTGCCTCTACCGGACATTCTGGTATGCATGATCCACATTCTATGCATTCACTTGAAATAACATAAGCCATTTGAAAGCCTCCTTAATTTTGAATAAAATCAAGGCTGAATATACTATAATTTTTTTAAAAAATAAAGTAAAAATATGCTTTTTAATTATTAAATAAGGAAAAGGTTACAATAATTTTTAAATAACTTGAAAAGCGTTGATATTTGTTTTTAAGTAATTAATAATAAATTTAGGATTATTTGATGTGAAATAAAGATTACGGTGTTTTTCATCAGCAAATTTATTAGTATAAATAGTTTCAAGCTGATTTAAAAGAGGATTATAAAAACCGTTAGTATTTAAAATTGATATTGGCTTGTCTAAATAACCGAGTTGTTTTAAAGTAATTACTTCCAATATTTCTTCTAAAGTACCAAATCCTCCCGGTAAAGCAATAAAAGCATCAGATATATTTGCCATTATATTTTTTCGTTCATTCATTGTTTCTGTTTCTATAATCTGGTCAGATTTTTCGAATAAAACACCTTTTTTATTTAATTTTTTTGGAATAACACTTATAACTTTTCTATTATTATTTTTAAATGTTTTAGCTATAATGCCCATTAAACCAATTTCACCTCCGCCAAAAACCAGCTCTGTCCCTTCAATTGTTAAAAAAGATGCGATTTGCTTTGCAGCATCAAAAAATATTTGATCAATTTTATTGCTTGAGGAACAAAAAATACAAATTTTTTTACCATTTAACATAGAGAGAAAGTATAAATATTTTTAATTTTTATTTCAATAAAAATTAAAAATATTTATACTTTTACAAAAAAATCTGTCATAAAAGTTCGTAAAAATGTTATTATTCATTTTTGTTGCTTCTTTGTTATAATAGTTAAAATGAGTTTAATGCAAACAATTAATTAGTTAATAGTAATCAATAATATTATGGATAATAATAAAATAGTAAGATTTAAAAGCAGATTAAAAATATTTTTTAGGATTTTCAAGAAAGCTTTTATCCGTTTTCGTAATAATCAGGGAATTTTAATATCAAATGGTTTAGCATTTAAAACAGTAATTGTATTTATCCCAATATTAATATTAATAGTCTACATATTTAAAATAATACCTCCATTCTCAATGTATAAAGAAAAATTAGTAGATTTTTTAAGAGATTTTATTGTGCCAAGTTCTGTAGAATTGGTTGTTTCCAGGGTTGACATATTATTTGAAAAAACAGGAACAATAAGTATTATTAGTTTTATTGTTTTTGCTTATTTTTTATTAGAATTATTAATTTCTTTAAATAATCAAATTGATAGGATATGGGGGATAAAATATAAAAGATCAATAATAGGGAAAGTATTAAAATTCTGGATGCTTTTAACTACAATACCAATGGTGCTTGCCGGATATTTTTATTATTCAGGAATAATTCGATCTTTTTTAAAAGTTTTACCATTTATGAATATTTCCATATTAGAAAATATAATTTATTATTTAGTATCTATAATTTTAATTAGTTTTTTCTTTTTTATAATATATTTTATTATCCCTACATCAAAAGTTAATTTTAAAAAATCAATTATTGTTACATTCAGTGTAACTGCTGTTTGGATTGTATTAAGATTTATTTTTACTTATTATACTGTTTGGCTAATTAGAAGGTGGAGTTTTGTTTTTGGTTCATTTGTTAGTATTATTATTTTTGTAATATGGACATCTATTAATTGGATGGTGGTCTTATTTGGAGTAGAAATTTTATGTGTTTGGCAGAATAAATTATTTACTGAGAATATATTTTTTGATAAAGTTTTTTTATTTGATATTGGTTTTATATTATTAATACTTAATGAATTTTATAATGATTTTAAAAAAGAAGGAAAAGGTATATCTTCATTTAATTTAGCGGAAAAACTTCATTATAATCAGAACGATATTAAAAAAATAATTATAATATTAGAAGAAGAGGGGTTTCTTATTGGGAATAATAAATCAATTGAACGGTTTTTTTTGAAAAGAGATATATCAGCAATAAAACTTGCTGAAATTGAAAAAATCATCTGGAAAAGATTATTAAATATTCAAAACAATACATCAAATAAAATAAAAAAATATTGTAAAGAATTAGGAAAGTATTATTTGAAACGTAAAGAAGATTCTCCTGTTTATATAGATTATTTTATGATGGACTAATAAATTTTTGCTTATTTATATATTTTATTTAATATTTTATTTACTTCCAGTCCTATCTCTCCAGACACAGGAACCTTCTTATCATTTAAAATTGCCTCGGTAAATGCATTTATATGAGGTAAATGAAAATTTTTATGCGGTAATATTTTTTCAGTTTGAGATCCTTTATCGGTTATTACAGTTAGTATTCCTTTATTAAGAACAGGCAAATGAATTGAACCTTTTGAACCGTATATTTCTAATGAATCTTTTGATTCGAAAATTGCGTGACTTACATTTATTATTCCATGAGTTTGATTTTGAAATTTTAATAATACTGAGAGTGTATCTTCAACATTTCTTTTTTTAAATAAAACATTTGATTTGATACTTTTAATTTTATCAATTGGTCCTAATATATTTAATAATACTTCTATTCTGTGACAACCGAAGTCCATCATAGGTCCACCGCCTGACTTGTTTTTTTCTAATAACCAAGATCTTGGTTCATTTGGATTACGATTAAATATTTCAAATGCATTAATTTGACAAAAAGTAACTTTTCCAATAGTTCCTGATGAGATTATATCTTTTATTCTTGAGATTACCGGATAAAAATGACGGTAGTAGGCAATACTTAATTTTACATTTTTTTTATTACAAGCAGAAATCATTTTATTGCATTCTTTAATATTCATTGCCATTGGTTTTTCACAAAGAACATGTTTTCCTGCTTGGGCGCAAGCAATTGTTTGCTCTGCATGAAGATAAACCGGAGTAGCAATATAAACAGCATCAATTTCTTTATCTTTTAAAATGTCTTTCCAGTTACTGTACCATTTTTTTACTTTTAATTTTTCCGCACATTCTTTTACCAGTTTTTTATTAGCTCGTGATACTGCAATTAATTCACAATTTTTTAATTCAACTAAAGCAGGACCAACTCTTTTTTGAACAATATCTCCACAGCCAATTAATCCCCAGTTTAATTTTTCCATTTTATTATTTTCTTGTTAATATAAATAAATTCTTATGAGTTAAATATGCTACATCTTTTTTAATGTTTTTTGATAAATGACCTAGTTTTAAAGTCGCAGGAAGGTCTGATCTAAAGCCTGGGATAGGAAGAGTTTTAATTGTTGAAGAAATATATTTATTATTTTTTTCATTTAAATAATAGTACATTATATCTACACTGTTATTATTAAGGTCATGTATAAAATAATAAAAATCCGGGTAACGGCCGGACTTATATTGATCAAAAGGCAGCTCTTCAATAAATGAAGTAATATTTTCAATTCTTACAGAAATGTCAAATAATCTATTTGGTTTTTTAATATCAAATTTTTCATTGTTTTGAATATAATGAAGAAATGGTACTTTTATGCTTCCTGAGCCGGATAATAAGCCAAAGATACTGATCAGGTTGAATGGTATAGCCGGAATAATAAAATCTTTATATTTATTATTACTAATATTGTAAAATTTTGGCAGGTTTAGAGGTATACCTTTAACAATAATTTTCTTATTATTATTGAGTCTAAAATTATTTTTTGACAGAAAATATACATCTCCGATTGCTTCAAATTTAAGCTTAGGCATATTAAGATTTGCAGAAGAAACAACAATTTCACTTATTTTATCATTATCAATATCAGCAATCACCGGAAAAGCAAATTTTAAATAAGCATTTGAAAGGAAATATATATTGTCACTGCCAATATAAAAACTATTCCTTTTTTTCCAATCATTAAGATTGTTTTGAGAGAAGATATTTATTGTTGTTGGAAATTTAGTAATAATTTCTTTTTTATTATCATTATCCAGATCTTCAATAAGAATAATTGGAAGTGTGTAAAAAATTAGATGAGGGTAAAATTGCCCGGGAATAAGAGCGTATTCTAAGATAGTTTCCAAATCAATTGCTGCTAATTGTGTGAAATTTTTTGTTTCGTATATTTCAATTTTTCTAATGTTTTCAATTATTAATTCATTTTTTCCGTCACCGTTTAAATCAATTACCATATTAACATCAGTTAATAGTTCCGGTTGAGGAACAGCTATTTCTGATTTAACACTTTTAATGTGAATTAGGTTTTTGTTTTTATATGGAATTTCGCGATAATATAAGCCGTCACTTGCCAGGAATATTATATCATATTTTCCGTTATTATCTATATCACCTATATCAAAAAAAACAGTATAATATGGAACTTTTATTTTATCAATTAGATTAAGTTCGCCATTTCTTATTTTATATACATCTATAAACTTTCCTTCATGTTCATAATACGAAATAATAATTTCATCAATTTTGTCATTATCTATATCTTCAATTATGCAATCTGTGATACGATTATAATTTTTGCTTTTAGAAACTTTCCATGATTCCGTTTGACTTGTTAATAGAAAATTAATGAATAGGAAGAATAAAATTAAAAATTTACTGATATTACTCATTATTTAAACTTTCATTTTTTATTTTAAAAACAATTTTAAACTACTAATAATTTGATGTCAATTTAATTTTTTTTATTTTTTTAAAAAAAATAAAAAATGATTGCAAAAGACATAACTATTTATGTATTATATAAATAGAAGTAATAATTTTATTACAGTTAAAGCTTTCAATATTTATTAATTTAAGCGCTGGAGGTTTTTATTTATGAGTGATAATGTACCAGTAGGTAAAAAAAGCGATGGTACAAAATATAAGGTATTAATAATTGATGATTCAATTTTTGTTGTTAAGCAATTAAGAAAGATATTAGAAGCTGAAGAATTTGAAGTAGTTGATATAGCAGAAGATGGAGAAGCTGGAGTTGAGAAATACAAAAAACATCATCCAAATATTGATATAGTAACTATGGATATTACTATGCCAAGAATGGATGGTATTTCTTCATTGGAAAAGATAGTTGAATTTGATAAAAATGCTAAAGTTATTATTGTAAGCGCTCTTGGTAAAGAAGATTTGGTTAAAAAAGCTTTATTAACAGGTGCTAAAAATTATATTGTAAAACCTTTAGACCGTAATAAGGTCGTTGAAAGAATAATAACTGTTTTAAATGGAGTATAAAAATGAGAGTCGAATATATTAATCCATTTGTAGAATCTTCAGTTGGAGTTATTACTGAAGTTTTAGGAATTGATGTTGAGAGAAAAGAAATTAGTTTAAGAAGTAAAGCGATACCTGTTTTAGATGTTACAGTTATTGTTGGATTATGCGGGCAGGTAGAAGGAAGAGTATTATTTGATATGTCAAAGCAAACTGTATTAAATATTGTGTCTAAAATGAATGATGAAGAGATTACTGAGTTTAATGATCTTGCAAAAGCTACAATTACAGAATTAGGAAATATCATTACAGGAAGAGCAGTAACAAAATTATCTGATATGGGTTATAGATTTGATGTTACACCTCCAGCTATTTTTAGTGGAGAAAATATGGAAGTTTCAGATGCAGAAATTGAAGCTTTGGTTGTTCCTATAGAGACTTCATTAGGTAGAATAGAAATTAATGTTGCTTTAAGAGAAAAATAATAAATTTATTCTACTTTATCCACATAATTGCCAATACCGCTTATTTTAATTGTTTCAATTTTATCGTTTAATGTTAATTTAATAGTTGCATTAGCCCAAAATCTATATGCATATAGTTCTCCAACAGCTAAAGAAACAATAGAATATAAAACAGGCGATAAATGTCCAAAAATTTGTATTTTATCAGTATTTTTTTCAAATTTAATGTTTGCTTGAATTTCATTGCCTGATTCATCAACATGAGAAATAGAATAAGAAGCAGGATAATGAAATTTTATCTCTTTATCATAAAGAAGGTTATTTGTTTTTAATCCGGTATTTAAAAAACTCTTTAAAAGTTTATTATCTTTATAAATAATTATTCTGTCTATTTGAGTTTGGTCTAAAAGAATTACTGTATCAATCACAACTGTGTATGTGTCGTTGTAAAACCAAAAGCTTCTCCATTTTCTTGGAGTTTTAATTGGAGCAATAACATTATAATCATGATTTACTGAGCCTCTTCCGTTTAAAGAAATATTTTTATTTTTATATTCCAGATTACCGTCTACATAAGCACCTGCTATTGGCTGACAGAATGCAAGAAAGCTTCTTGAATCAACTGTAATTATTCCATCACCAAAAATATGCGGAGGATTGCAAATTTTATATTCTATATTAAGGTTTATATTTTGATCTTTAATATGAACTTTGTAATTGTAATCTTTTAATTCAATAAAATTTTCTCCAAATTTTAGTGAGAAGATTTCTTTATTAGCTATGATTTCTTCTCTGCTAAAATCCTGATTAAAAACATACTTAGTATGATCTTTAAAAGTAATTATGCAATTTAATTTGCAGCTTTTTTTATCAAAAAATGAATTTGAGAAAATTAAATTTGTAAATATTGTAATGCCCTGTTCAGGAAATTGGGCTTCATGAAAATAATTTTCATTCCATCTTTTATCGTTCATATATTTTGACTGCATTAATGATGCAACAGAATAATTAGGTTGTTTTTCTTTCGAAGAATAACCTTTGAAATGTTCTAGATTAAAAATAGATATATTAATTAAAAAAATAAGTATAAGTAAAATTATTTTTTTTTGAAACATTGTTATTTCCTAAAGATTAATAAAATTTTTTAAAATTATTTCACCCCATTTTTTGCTTTTTTCCGGATGAAATTGGGTGCCGAATATATTTTTATTTGAAACAATTGCCGGAATTATTTCATCATACTCTGTTGTTGCAGCAATATATTGATTGTCTGTACAAATTTTATAAGAGTGAACGAAATAAACATCTGCTCCATTTTTGATGTCTTTTAATAAAGGGATATTGTTAGTAATTGTTATATCATTCCATCCCATGTGTGGCAGAACTTTTTTAGTTTTTATTTTTTCGGTTTTTCCGGGAATTAATCCCAATCCATTGGTTTTTATGAATTCAAAAGATTCTTCAAATAAAAGCTGCATTCCCAGACATATGCCAAGTATATATTTATTTTTGTTTGCGAATTCAAGAATTTTATCAATGAGTTCAAATTTTTTTAGATTTTCCATTGCTTTTGGATAAGCTCCAACTCCGGGTAGAATTATTTTGTCAGCTTTATCAAAATCTTTGGGAGAATTAATAATAATAAAATCTGTTTTTAATTTTTTTAACATATTTGTAAGGCTAAATATGTTGCATATATTAGAATCAATAACTCCTATCATATTACCCCTTTTGTTGTAGGAAGATCTTTATTAACAATTTTTATTGCGTCTTTCACTGCTTTAGCAAAGGCTTTAAATATTGATTCGATTATATGATGCGAGTTGTTTCCTCTTATAGAATCAACATGAAGCGTAATATTTGCTGTATTAACAAAAGCACGGAAAAATTCTTCAAATAAATATGGATTAACATTACTGCCGTCATCACTTCTAGTAAAATTAACATCAAAATGTAAATAAGTTCTGCCGGAAATATCAATAACAACTCTTGCAAGAGATTCGTCAAGTGGAACAGTTGCATCTCCAAATCTTGAGATACCTTTTTTATCACCTAATGCTTTTATTATTGCATCACCAAGAACAATGCCGGTGTCTTCAATTGTATGATGAAAATCTATTTCAATATCACCTACTGCAGTTAAATTTAAATCAATGCCTGAATGTTTTGAAAAAATTGTCAGCATATGATCAAAGAATGGAATTTTTGTATCAATAGTATTTTTACCGGTTCCATCAAGATTAAGTAAAATACTAATATCTGTTTCTTTGGTTTTTCTTTTAACTTCAGCATTTCTCAATTTATTTTCCTTGTTATTTTTTATATATTTTTTTTAAAGCATTTATTAATGAAATATTTTCTTTTTTTGAACCAACAGAAATTCTTAAATGATTTTCAAGCATTGGATAACTTGAAACATCTCTTACCAGGATACCAAATTTTACCAGTTTTTCAAATAACCATTTAGAATTCTTTACTTTGACTAAAAAAAAGTTAGCAGCACTTGGTGTTATTAATAATTCTTTAAAAGAAGACAAATTATCCTCTAAAAATTTTTTTTCTTCTAAAATTATTTTAATATTACTATTTATTACTTTTATATTATCGAGTATTATATCAAGAGTTATTAAATTAAAAATGTTTAAATTATAAGGTAATTTTACTTTTGATAGTTCAGTAATTAATTCTTTATTTGTTATCATCATTCCCATTCTAATGCCTGCTAAACCAAATGCTTTTGAAAAAGTTCTTAAAATAATTAAATTTTGAAATTCATTAATTAAATCCAGAACACTTTTTCCTCCAAAATGAATATATGCTTCATCAACAACAACAATTCCTCCTGACGCTTTAATGATTTTTTTTAAATCATTATACGGAATATAAGTTCCGGTAGGATTATTTGGAGAGGCTATTATTGTAACTGATCCCGGGTAACGGGATTCATTTAAAATCAAATCAACATTGAATGTAAAATCTTTATTTAAGCTTACGGTTTTTATATCTGCATTTAAATTTGATGCAATAAGTTTATAAACAGTAAAAGTTGGTTCCGGAATAATTACTCTTTTTCCTGATTCTAATGTTGCTGCTAAAATAGTGAAAATCATTTCATTGGAACCATTCCCAATTAATATGTTTTCTTTTTTTATTTTTAAATATTTAGCAACTTTTTTATATAGAGATTCGGGTGTAAAATCAGGATAAATATTCCATTCTTTTGTTTTTAATTTATTGATTATTATGTTTCTTATATTTTCCGGAATATTATAAGGGGATTCGTTTTGATTTAGTTTTATGGGACAATTTATAGGTTTTAAAGTATATTTTTTATTGTCTAAAACACCTTTTTTAAGTGTTTGTTTAATTTTATTTAATAACATAATTTATACCATAAGAAATTTATTTTTTATTTCATTAAAATCATCCGGATGTATTGTTAAAATGTCAAATCCATTTTCTGTTATAGCCACAGTGTGCTCAAAGTGTGCAGAATATTTACCGTCAATTGTTACAACTGTCCAACCGTCATCTAAAGCAAAACATTCACCGCTTCCAAGATTAATCATTGGTTCAATTGCAATTACAGTGCCTGATTTTAATTTCCTGCTTCCTTTTGAAAATCTGTAGTTTGGTATTTCAGGATCTTCATGATTTTCATAACCAACACCATGACCGCAGTATTCACGTACTATACCATATCCAAATTGTGTAGTATAATCTTCTACAGCACCGCTTATTTTGTTTATTTCAATATTATTTTTTATTACTGATATTGCTTTATATAATGAATTTTCAGTTCTTTCCACCAATAATTGAACATCTTTATCTATTTTTCCGATTTTGAATGTATATGCGCTATCACTTATAAAACCATTTTTTTTAACTCCAACATCAACACCGACAACATCACCGTTTTTTAATTTTTGATTTGAAGGAATACCATGAATAATTTCTTCATTAACTGAAGTGCAAATTGATGCAGGAAAACCATTATAATCTTTAAAAGAAGCAGTTGCTCCATTTTTACAGATAAAGTTATCTGAAATTTTATCAAGCTCTTTTGTAGTAATGCCGGGTTTCATGAAATCTTTAAGATATTTAAATAAGTTTGAGCTTATGATTCCGGCTTCTCTTATCCTTTCAATTTCATCCTTGGATTTTATATGAATCATTCAATCACTCCGAATTTCTTATTTATTAAATTTTTTAAATATGAAGCTTTCAAATTTGCAGGTTCTTTTTCAAGAATTTTATTTATTAATTCAAATGAAAGCTTGTATTCACCTTTGTAAAAGTAACATAAAGATTTTAAATATAAGACTTTATTTTGTGTTTTAATTGATGTCGAATAAATATTTATTGAATTTAGTATTTCTAGCGCTTTATTATAATCATTTTCAAATAAATTTACAATCGCTGTATTAATGAAATCTTGGTTGTTTTTATTTTGAGAATCAAATAATTCTTTTTTAGCTTTTTGATAATCATCATTATTATTTGTATATAATGCCAGAATAAGTTGTATAGTATTTAAAGTTTTTATTTGTTCATTATCTTGTTGTAATCTAAAAGCTGTTTCAAGCTCTCTTTTTGCTTCCGAAAATTTATATGAATCTAAATAATATTTTATTATTTGAAGATAATATTCTATATTACCGCTTTCTTTTTCTCTAAGATTCAACAGTTCTTTTTCTGAAAAAGTCTTATTGCTTTGTTGTAATGCTAAAATATATAATATATCAAGTCTTTTATCATATGGAATATTCTGGTTTTTATCATAAATATCTTTTGCTTCATTTATATATTGCAAAGCTATAAATGGTTCATTTTTATCAATATATAATTTAGCAAGCCTAACATAAAAATTCAGATCATCCTTATAATTATTCAACCCTTCTTTAAGAAAGAATAGTTCATTATTAAAATCTTTATTTCTTCCGAATAATAAACTTAAATTTTTATATAATTCCGGACTTCTGTAATTATAATTTTCAAATAGAATCTCAATAGTTTCAATAGAAGAATTATAATTATTTGTAAAGTAGTACAAATCTGCTAATATCATTAATTCTTCTTTATTTAAGTTTTTTGCTTTTTTAAGTTGTGAATATATATATAGAGATTTTTGATAATCATTTTTGTAAATATAATAATTACCAATATTTTTTAATAAATTAATATCATTTAATAATACTTCGTTTCCAGCAATATTTTCTATTGTTTTAAAAATGTCACCTGGATTATCCAATATTATATTTGAATATAACATCAATTTTGAAGCACTGGATTTAAAATCTGGATTTAATGAAATAGTTTTATTTAAATCGTCAATAGCGCTTTCATGATTGTTTAAAAAGATTTTAGAGATAGCTTTAAGCAGATAAAATTCTCCAAGGGTTTTTCTTTCATCCATTGATTTTGCTTTTTTTTCAATTTTATTAATATATGATATTGAATCCTTAAATTGATTTAAAATTAAGTAACAAAGTATAATTTCTTTATGAATGCTGAATTCTCTTTTATTGTATGGAATTTTTTCTAAAATATTTAATGACTTTTTAAAATTTTTAGTTTTCATATAATAAATTGCTGTTAATTCTCTGAATTCAATTGATCTTTTTAATTTTTGCTGATTTTTTACTATTTCTTTTAAAGCATTTGGATATTGACTTAACCTTAAGTATACTTTAATTCTATTTAAATGAATTTCCGGATCTTTTTTATTGTTTTCTTCAATTTTGTCAAGATAAGATAATGCTTCATCAAAATTTTTTTTAAGAATTGAAATTTCAAACAATCTTTTATAAGCCAGAACTTTTTCTCTATTTTGAATATTACTGTTTAAATATGTTTTATAATATACAGCGGAATTTTCAAGAAATCCATTTTCATAAGCATCTTCTGCAGATTTTAATATTGGATTTTTAATTTTTTTATTTTTTTTTGAGTTTAAATGAACAAATAAAGTTGATATGTTTGAGTTAGATATAAGATATACTATGATAATAAAAAAGAAAACACTTAAAGAAATAAAAATATATTTAATAATTTTTTTTTTTTATCTTTATGAATTATTGACGATATTTTTTTTATAGAATTATTAACTTGTATTTTTAGATCTTTTAAGTGCATCTAATATCCCATTAATGAATTTATATGATTCTTCTGTTCCAAAATTTTTAACGATTTCAATCGCTTCATTAATAATTATTTTTTCCGGAAGCTCCGTTTCAAAAAGCATAGAATAAATTGAAAATCTTAAAATAGCTTTGTCAACATTTGAAATACGATTAAAGTCCCAATTTTTTAATTTTGATTTAATTTTATTATCAATATTATCAATATTTTCAATAGTTCCTTTAATTAAAAATTCTGCATACTCTTTTGATTCCTCTGAATATTTTTTTAGCAGCCAATCCCATTTAAGAAATTCATCTAATGTTTTTTGACTGAAGTCATAAGCAAAAAGTGTTTGAAATGCAATTATTCTACCTTCTCTTCTTTTTTGTTTATAACTCTTAT
>CAZYID010000086.1:0-1254 GCA_964646595.1 uncultured Spirochaetales bacterium
GTTTTTATTTCATGGGATGCTAATGAAATAAAATTTGATTTTAGATTATCAATTTCTTTTAAATCAGTATTTGCTCTTTGCAATTCTAAAATTTCTCTTTCAAGATGTGAGACTAATTGAATGTTATATTCCCTTAATAATTCATAAAATTTTGTTTGTTTTACTTCTTCTTTTTTACCGTTAAGATACTCTTTAATTTGATTTATTATATTTGATATATTAATTGGCTTTTTTATAAAACCATCACAACCGGAGATTAATGCAAGATCTCTTGAGTTTTTCGCGGCACTTCCGCTAACTGCTATTAATGGTTTGTTTTTATATTTTTCGAAAGATTTGATCCTTGTTGCCGTTTCATATCCATTCATACCCTGCATATTAATATCCAGCAGGATTAGATCAATATTTTGTTCTTTAGCTATTTTAACACCTTTTAAACCATTTTCTGCTTCATAAAACTTATAACCATTTTTTTCTAGTATTAGTTTTAATAATAACCTGTTGTTTGGATCGTCTTCAATATATAAAATTGTCGGTTTGGATTCAATATTCATATTTATTCAAAAATAATATTATTTAAACATTGTAAATTTCAATATAATATAATATACAACAATAAAAAAATAATTTGAAGGGAAAATTATGAAATACATACTTTCTGTATTTTTTGTTATATTTGTTGTTACGCTAGTTTTTGCAAGTAATGTTGATAATAGCATGGGTAAAAAGGTAGCTGATAAATTAATAGATATTGGGATAAATCCTTATTTTGCAGTTTTGTTAATTGCAACTTTACCGATTGTTGAGTTGAGAGGATCAATTCCAGTAGGATTTTTATTAGAATTAAATTGGATTTATGTAGTACTCGTATCAATAATTGGAAATATGCTTCCAATATTTTTTATTTTATATTTTTTAGGTATTGTAGAAAAATTTTTAAGGCGATTTAAAATATTTGATATGTTTTTTAACTGGTTATTTAAAAGAACTAAAGCAAAAAGTATTCTAATGGAAAAATATGAAGAATTAGGTTTAATGCTGTTTGTAGCAATTCCTGCTCCTGTAACAGGAGCGTGGACTGGTTCATTGGCATCTTATATTATGAAATTATCATATTTAAAATCACTTTTTTTTATTTTTTTAGGAGTATTAATTGCAGCAGGTATAGTTACTGCTTTTAGTTTTCTTGTAGTTATTGAATCTATATCTTTGTTATGGAAGATAGTCATTATATCAGTATTAGTTTTATTAATT
>CAZYID010000086.1:1354-13701 GCA_964646595.1 uncultured Spirochaetales bacterium
ATCTATATCTTTGTTATGGAAGATAGTCATTATATCAGTATTAGTTTTATTAATTGTTATTATATATTTAATTATTAACAAAGTAAGTAAAAAGAAATAGTAATTTAAACCTTATAAGTTTTTAAAAATCTAACAGGTTTATTTTTAGTTTTAATTACCAGCTTATGATAGTTCCAAATTCCCATCTAAAACTAAAATCAGTATGTTGATCTGGTGTATAAGGATAATAAGTTCGCCATTGGAATAAAAATTTTGATTCGAGTCCTAAAACAAATCTACTTAATCTTATAACATCACCATAAATACTAAAATCTAAATCTTCACCTATTTCAACAACATTTGCTAAAAACTCTGTTCCCCTGCTTGTCCCATATTCGTCTTTTTCTTTTCCGGTATCCAAATCAATTGAAGGATGTTCATTATAGTAATATGGCATTGTAACATCTCTTTCATCCCCGAGTCTGTAATTTCTGAAATGAAGCTGCATTTTAAAAAATCTTTTTGGAATTATTTTTTTCTTAAAAGAATGAAAGTATTCATCTGCCTGATAGTCTGCTGTGTATTCTTTAACATTTTTTAGATCATTTCTCCAGCCGATAGCAAAATCAATACAATCAGAGTTAGGACCATACATAAAACCTAAGAAATTTCCAATTCTGTTTACTTCTTCGCGTCTTTTACTGTCCGGAGGTTGAACATCATATCTTCTTGGATATTCATCCCTAACGTATTCATAATTAAAATTACTGTCACGGGAATATGTATATTTACTTACAACTCCATATTCAAAATTAATATACAAATTGCTTAATATGTATTCTACAACTGGATCTAATTTAAAAAAACGTGTTATTGCATAACCTCTTAATTCACCGCCAAATACTATACCAATTTTATTTGGCTGGTATTCATTTTTAAACTGTAAATATGCTCCTAGATTTGAGTCGTCGTGAAAAAGTTCGCCGTAAAATCTCCAACCATTAAATCCAATATTAAAATCAACACCTGCTAATAAATTTGCTGCGTGAGTATTAAATCTCGATCCTTCTTTATCTGCTATAATACTGTCAAGCAACTGTGAACCTATATAAATAAAAAAAGGATTAGCATACCAGGGATTTAAATTTTCACCTAGAAAATAAGTTCCTTCATAAATACCAATTCTAATCCAGGGTAAGGGTCTTATGTTTAATTTATGTGTATAAAGTGATTTTCCATATAATGCTGCATATAACTCATCGTCTTCAACATTTTTTTTATTCCAGTCAATAGGATCATTACCTTGATACCAGGGGCCTTGATGAGGTCTTATCATATTGTAAGATAATTGAAAGTCAACAAATTTGCCAAGCATTCCATCTAATCTTAAACCAAAAATAGAACCGGAGTAATCATCAATTAATAAATGATTATATATTGCATCTGAAGATACAAGTTTTTGAAAACCAAGTTTAATTTTAAAATATTTAGTTTTATACCCAAAATGCGTTTCTCCGAAATAAGGTATAAAACTATTCCACCATCCTTTATCTCCGGAAGAAAAAGTAGCATGGCTGTTTCTGGTTAATAAGAAATCTCCATTAAAAAAGAATCCTTTCATTTCAGGCATTTCTGAATATAAATGTATTCTACCGCCAAATTCATAATAATTAATATATTCATCAAGATCGTCATCGAATTTCATTAAACTGCTGACGCCAGCTAAAAATAATGTATATGATTTTCTAAGATAAGTATCAAGACCATAAGTTCCGTTTTTTTCATTTAGTCCTGGATCGTTGTAATCATTTTTTTCGATAAGGGAAAAAAGAGGGGGGTAAAAAAATAGAAAAATTATTAAAATTATAAAGAGTTTTCTCATTATTTTTATCACTCAATAATTAAGATTATTAGCTGTATAACATCTATTTATAATTAAATCAATTAAATATATTATTTTATAACAAAAATTATTATATTATTTAACAATATTATTCTTTTTTTTGATTTTATCAAAATTTATCATATAATCTATTATATATTCGGGCCTATTTTTAACTTCATCAAATATACTTCCAATGTATTCACCTAAGATGCCAACCATAAATAATTGTACTCCGCCAAAAAATATTATTATTATCAGAGTTGAAGCCCAGCCTGATATTGTGGATTCTGGATAATAAAATTTAGATATAAAAACATAAATTATTAATAACAAACTTAATGTTATGCAAAAAAATCCTATTGAAAAGGCTATTTTTAAAGGTTTTTTACTGAAATAAAATATACCTGTTTTAGCAAGTTTTATCATTTTTGAAAAAGTATATTTTGTTTTACCGAGAATTCTTGGATCTCTGTCATAGTAAATAGGGCATTGCTTAAATCCAATCCAATTCATGAGCCCCCTGATATATTTATTTTTTTCTTTAAGGGTTTTAAATGAATTTATTACTTTCTCATCAATTAATCTAAAGTCTCCTGTATCAACATTTAATTTAACTTCAGAAAGAGCATTAATTAATCTATAAAATATTTTTGCTGTTAATTTTTTAAAGAAGCTTTCTTTTTTTCTTGATTTTCTTACACCATAAACAATATTACATTTTTCTTTTTTGTATATTTTTATCATTTCCGGGAATACTTCAGGCGGGTCTTGAAGATCAGCATCAATAATAATTGCTATATTGCCTTTACAGTTATTTATTCCTGCAGTTACAGCTGCCTGGTGACCGAAATTTCTTGAAAAATTTATAATTTTAACATTTTGATTTGATTTTGCAATTTTCTCTAGAATATTTGAGGTATTGTCAATACTTCCATCATTTATAAAAATTATTTCATATATATATTTATTTTTTTCAAGGACATTTTGTAATTTTTTAAAAGTTAAAGAAATAATTTTTTCTTCATTAAAGCATGGTACGATAACCGATATATATAAATCTTTCACTCTTTTTGACTCATAACATAGAAAAAATATTAAATAATAGTAAAATAAAATAATGAAATATTAAATTTTAATTGACTCATATTATAATATTATATATTAAAAAGCAAGTTAGTTTTTTTAATTAAAATTTTATTTTACATATTACGGATTTTTGAATATATTCGTAACTTGAAAATTATTACAATTTATAAATGATTATTATGTTAAAAGAGAAAATTTTAAAATATAAATATCTATTCATTATTTTAGCTTTATTGATATCTGTATTTATTCGTATCCCGTTTTTTCCTGATAATATTAAATTTAATAATGATGCAGAATTATATTCGGAAAATATTGAGAAAAGTTTTTTTGACGGTACATATGATGTTCAAGTCCCAGGTTATGTAAGCTATATTTATTTTGGAAGAATAATTAATTATTTTATTAATGATCCGCTTAGAACTCAGCATTTAATAAACATTATTTTAATTTTTTTTATTACATTGTTTTTTTATAAATTATTAATTTTTTTGGAATTTAAAAAATATGAAGCATTCATTTATACTATTATTTTTTCGTTTAATAATATCATTTTTATTGGAAGTTTAACCGGAGGGAATCGATTATTCCTTGTTATTTGTTCTGTCATCTTAATATTTATTTCATTAAAAATAATTAATTCTGATAAAAAAGAATTTATTTTATTATTTTCATTTTTTTTTGCTTTTTTTATTGGTTTCAGACAGGATATTTCTGTTTATTTTTTACCGTTATATATTTATCTTTTTTATAAAATTAAAGATTTTAAATTTATCATTTATTCTATTTTAATTTTTACGATTGTTTGTTTATCATGGTTTATACCTTTAATATTTGAGTATGGCGGATTAAAATCTTATATTTTTAAAATTCTTAATCAAAAAGCAGTTTATAATACAAGTATTATTCTTTCAAAATCAAAATTAAGCGCTATAATAAATATGATTCGTGTTTTTATATATATGCTCAATGCTTATTTGTTTATTTTTCCTATATTTATTTTTACTATAATAAAAAAGAAATTTAATATCTCAAGAGAATTAATTATTGTTTTAATATTGTCTTTTATACCTGCTTTTATTTTTCAGATATTGGTTCATAATGGAAATTATGTACATCTTGCAGCTTTTATGGTCCCTTTATTTGTTTTTTTAGTAATTAATTTTAGATTGAGTAATGCAAAAAGAATTATTTTTAGTATAAGTATTATTGCTTTTCTTTTATTTCAATTTTTTGGCATACGGATGTTTAGAGATGAAAATGTTTATAAAAAAACAGCTAATGTATTGTGGCTCCAGTACAGTTATGATGGAATAAAAAAAGGTAAAACATATCGTTTATATGACATAAAAGATGAAATGGATAATTAAATTATTATTTTATGGACAAACGCTTCCACTTTCCTTTTTCAAAATAACTTATTTTAAATGCATTTTCTAAAGGATATTGATAGAGCCTTATTTTATCATACATATCTAAACAATTAGAAAGGTCTCTTTTAAAATTTCCTAATTTATTTGATGGAAATTCAAAGCTTTCAAACAAATTGGATTGCAGTTTTTTTATACCATATTCATTTATTACTTTAATTACATTGTTTTCCGAATCAGAAGAAGCCAGGTCAATATTTACAGCTAAGAACATTGCTTTTGCCTATCCTTAAATTGTTAAATAAATAATTATTAATACTATATTTATTATATTTGTTTAATAAAATATAGATATAATATTATTATAGCACATTCTAGAAATTTTTAATTAATAAATTTATTTCAGTCAAATATCATTAAATATAATGTGATGAATTTCTGACAAAATTCTTTACTGAATCAAATAATATATGTTATAGTCTCAGGTATTATGACTATGAAAAAAATATTAAAAATAATAATTATTTTATTAATTATCAGTATTTTATTTGAATGTTCAAAAAAATTAGACTCAAATGAAGATGATATCTATTATATAGAAAATACAAAAGATAAAAACGGGGATTCTTCAAGTGAAAAGATTTTAAAATTACCTGTTCCGTATAATAGGTTAGAGACTTTTTTAGTTAAAGATTTTATTCCAATTTTGGGATTAAAATTAAATTTAGATAGTGATATTGATAATGAAATTTGTATAGTATATAAAAAAAATAAATCATCAAATATAAATGTTGCTATATTTGATTTAGCTTCTAAAAAAAATATTAAGAAAAAGGTTGAATTTGAAACAAAAATTTTTGATCCAAATAGTTTTTCTTTTCAGTCCCGTAATCTTTTTTATGAAGATGATATTTCATTAATTGTTGAAGGGAATTCTATTGAAAACAAGAATTTATTGTATATTTATATGTTTTCAGATGATATGTATGAGCAGGCTCAAGAATTTGAAGGGGATTATTCGGTAATAATTAATTATGAGGAACTTGAAACTGAAAAAGGTAAATATGAGAGATTAAAGAATGTCAGTACTATTGATAATCATTTTACTTCAACAAATACCAGTATTCAGCAAAAAAAAGTATATGTTTGGAATTATGATAATAGTGAATTTGAGATAAGTGAAGTAAGCAAAATATTATATTCAAATACATTCGTAGATCGTTCAGTATATGACTCTGAACTGAATTTTTTAAATTATTTAGACGGATTCTGGTATCCGGAAAAGTATAAAACTTTAATTGATAATAATACAATAAATACTGATTTATTAAATAATAATACAATTGAATTTCTTTCGTTTGATAGTAAACAAAAAGAAATTAACATTAAAAGAATTGATTATTTAATTAAGCTGTCAATTGCTAAAATGAATAGGCTTTGGCAGCAAAAACCGGGTTTAAGATTTAACGTAAAAGGTATTTATAAACATGGTACAAAAAAGGAAAAATATTTAGAAATATATTTAGTAGATGCAAATAGAATAAAATTAAGCGGATTAAATAGTTTTAGGGAAGAATATTATGTTCGTTTACCAAGACCTTTCATTGAGTATGTAAAAGAAAAAAGTGAAGATAAAATAAATAATGAAATTAATTCTATAGTAGGTTGTCTTAAAGAGGAATTCAGATCAAAAGATGACTGTGTAATAACTTTTTCTAAAAAGAATGATTATATAATTAAAAAAGATAATTCAATTGAAAAAGGGATTTATAAAATATCATTTGATAAACTTGGATATATAATTAGTTTTTTATCTGATACAAACAATAATATTTTGAATAATAAAAATTTTATTATTAAATTATCGAGTGATTCTCAAACTTTTACTTTGGTGCCTGTAAATATAACTTTAAATAAATTTATTGTTGATGATATTAAAGCAACTGTCTTTTATAAACAAAGCGGTAGAGGTTGAGGTTTTTAAAATATGAAAATACCTATAAAACAATTTAAAAAAGGCGCATTTATCTATTTAAGTGACAAAGTCCCTCCAAAAGAATTTTATATAGTAAAAGACGGTAAGATAAAAATATCAAAAACAAATCCGATCTTAGGTGAATCAGAGGAAATAAAAGGAACTGGTTATATATTTGGGATTATTCAATGTATTACCGGTATTATTGAAGAAGAAACAGCAATGGCTGTTACTGATTTAGAGGTTTTTGTTATTTCAAAAGATAAGATCAAAGATTTATATATCAATCATAAAAAAGTAATTTTAAAAATACTTTCTGAGTATTCGGAAATATTAAGAAAACTGGATAGTGATTTGATTAATTATAATTATTTCCCGAGTACAATAAATAGAAAAGAAAAGATTTTTGAAATAGTATTAAAATATTTAAATTTACAGGAAGAAGAAAAAGCTATTTATTTATTAAATAGTATTTTAAAAGAATTTCCCGGTGATGAAGATATAAAAAATAAGGTAAAATCAATAATACCTGATTTAAAAGAAGTTGATCTAAACATAAATCAGGATAAAATAATCGTTGAAACTTTATATCCGCCTAAGAGTATTGTTTTTACAGAATTTCAACTTGCTGATAATTTTTATGTTGTTAAAAGAGGAAAAGTAAAAATAACTAAGTTAAAACATGATAAAGAAATGCTATTAGCAATATTAAATGAAGGAGATGTATTTGGTGAAATGGCAATTTTAAATGATAAGCCAAGAAATGCAACAGCAGTAATTGAAGAGGAAACTGAATTAATGGTTATAAAAAAAGACAGTATTGATAAACTTCCACCACCAATTTTTGTTAAATTGCTTGAAGTGCTTTCTAAAAGAATATGGATGGTTCATCAGCAATTAATTTCATATAAATTACCTACAGTTACTTCAAAATTATATTATTTTTTAACAGCAACAATAAAACAGGATATAAATAATCCAGATATTGAATTTGATAGCTATTATATTTTTAATTTTCCATTAAAAGAACTGTGTGAAATGGTAAATTGTGATTATGAAAAAATTAAAAAAGAAGAAATGGAAGATTTTATCAAAGATAAAAATTTTGATTTTTTTATTGATTCTATAAGAGTTAAGAGAATTAAAGATTTGTTTGATAAAAATTCATATCATTTTAGCAGAGCTGTTAAAGCTCGTGGAATTACATTGGATAGATGAGTAAAGAAAAAAAGTAATTATTATTTAAGAAAGTTTAATAATAAACAATAGTTTATATCATTAAATGGATTATTATTTGAATTTATAAACATCCTTTTTTTAAAAATTTATTTAAAAATTAACTAATTCTTTATAATCAATCAAAGTAATTAAATTAATATAAAAAAGATTAAAAAAAAATAATAACAATTTTTATATTGATATTTTGTTTTTTTTAATATAATTAAATTATAAATAAATTGAGGATTAATATGAAAGAAGTAATTTCTGTAATTTTAGGAGGAGGTCAGGGAACAAGACTTTTTCCTTTAACAAAAGATAGATCAAAGCCGGCTGTTCCAATTGGAGGCAAATACAGGCTTATAGATATTCCAATAACTAATTGTCTTAGATCTAATTTTAACAGGATGTTTGTTTTAACACAATTTAATTCCGAGTCCCTAAATAAACATGTTAATCAAACTTATAGATTTGACAGTTTTCACAGCGGTTTTGTTAATATATTAGCTGCTGAACAAAGTACTGAAAATCGAGATTGGTTTCAGGGTACAGCAGATGCTGTTAGAAAGAATTTAAAGCATATTTTAGCTTTTAAAGGAGTTAAGTATGTTTTAATTCTCAGTGGTGATCAAATTTATAAAATGAATTATAGAAAATTATTGGATTATCATTTAGAAAATAATTTAGAAATAACGATATCTGTAAAACCGGTAAAAGAAGAAGAAGCAAGTTCTTTTGGAATAATGAAAGTTCATAAATCATTAATAACTGATTTTATTGAAAAGCCAAAAGAAAAAGAACTGCTTTACAATTTTAACAGTAAAGATGCTGTTAATGAAAATTTTTCTGAAATAGAAGATAATAAAGAATATTTTGCATCAATGGGTATTTATTTGTTTAATGTAGATATTCTTTTAGATGTTCTTGAAAATAATTTTACGGATTTTGGAAAAGAAATAATACCTTATTCCATTAAACATAAAAAAGTTGGGGCTTCCTTTTTTAATGGTTACTGGGAAGATGTTGGTACTATTAAGACCTTTTTAAATGCAAATTTAGACTTTGCAGCACCTTTACCTAAGTTTGATTTATACACTGATTCAATATATACTCATGCCAGGTATTTACCGCCATCTAAATTAGAAAATTGTCATATTGATAAATCTATTATTTCCGAGGGAAGTATTATACAAAATGCAGAAATAATTAATAGTGTAATCGGAATAAGAAGTATTATTAATAGTGGTGTTAAAGTGGAAAATTCTATAATTATGGGTGCAGATTATTATGAAAAGCCGGAAGCTATTCTGGAAAATAAAATTAATCATTTAAATAATATCTGCATTGGAGAAAAAACAATTATAAAGAATGCTATAATAGATAAAAATTCCAGGATTGGTAAAAACTGCAGAATAATCAATAAAGATAATAAAGAATCATTTGATGCTGATAATTATTATATCAGAGATTATATTGTAATTATTCCAAAAAATAGCGTTATAAAAGATGATACTGTGATATAATTTGTAATTAAAATCCCAGATCTTTAAATAAATTATGATTTGGCTGAACAGTTTCTTCTGCTAAGTAAGATATCCATTCATAAAAAGATTCATATTCAACTCTTGACAGCAGAGAGATAAATTCAAAATTTTTGAATTCATTATTTAGAATTCTATTAAGTAATTTTGGAGAAAAATGATAACAGGGCATAAAAATATTTTGAAATAATTTTTCTAAATCATTTTTTATTAGTTTTAATCTTTTTTCAAATTCTGCAAGTTTTACTTTTACATTTTCAGGTTCTGTTAAAATGCAAAAGAAATCATTTTTTAAAACAATTTCATAAGATTCTATATTTTTAATATTATTAATCAATACATTAAAGTCTTCCTGAGAATTATTTAATAATAAAATCGAATAAATAACAACAATCGAATAAAATTCAATAATATTATTAAAATATATTTTTAATTTATCTTTTACTTGTATTGGTTTGAGAAGCATATTAAACAGTAATTCAAAAATTAATATTTTTCTTTCAAGTGAAGTATCAAGCCATTTAACAAAGAATATTTCCGGTATCGAAACAAATAAGTAATTGATAATATTATTTCTCAAATCTTTTTTTGTTACTTTACCCTGTAAAAAATCATCAAATTCTTTAAGAAAATCTTCTTTAAATTTTGTTAATGTAGATTTTAAAAATATCATTCCATTATAAAGTTTAAAAAAGTTTGATTGATATATAATTTCTAAAGCTGATTTTTTTATATTTTTATTAGATAAAAAATTTTCGAGTTCTTCTAATGTAATACCTTTTTTGTGTTTTATAAGGAAATCTTTAATTAAATTAATTATCATTTTATTCATCATTTTTTTTAAAGAAGTAAATATTCAGAAAAAACAATTTTTACTAATATTTTTTTGTCTACAGATTTCAGACTAATGTCTTCTTATATTTTTTAATTATTTTAATAACTTCATTAGCATTAAGAGCTTTTTTTTCTTCTCCGGTTAATAAATTTTTTAAGTTATACTTATCTTTTATAAATTCGTCTTCTCCTGCAAAAAGTATAAAATTAATTGATTTTTTTTCTGCAAATTTAAATTGAGATGCAATCTTTTTTTTATCAAAAAATATTTCTGTGTTAACGTTGTTTTTTCTAAAATTTTCAGCTAATAAATGATACTTGTAATTATTATTTTTATCAAAGTTTAAAATCAGCAGATCACTTTTTGAAGGTTTATTATTTAAAATATTACTATTTTCCATTAAAGCAATAATTCTATCCAATCCAAAAGAACCGCCTATGCCGGGTATAATATTCTTGCTGTATAACCCTGCCAAATTATCATATCTACCGCCTGAACAAATTGAACCAAAATCAAGCTGTTTATGGATAAATGTTTCAAAGACAATTCCGGTATAATAATCCAATCCACGAGTAATAGCCGGATTAAAAGAAAAATAATTTTTTAAACCCAATTTATCAAAAGCAGAAAAAATATATTCAGTATCTTCAACTATCTGCAGATATTCTTTTCCTAAACTGCTTTTTAATTTATTCAATGTATTATATATTTCATTATAATCAGATATTTCACCAAGTATTTTATTTTTTGAATTATTTATATTCAAGGATGACATTAGTTCTTCTACGGTTTTTACATTAATTTTTAATTCATCAACAAGAATTTTTATAACATTTTCAAAACCAATTTTATGCATTTTATCAATAGTACGTAGAATGTCTGTTGATTTGTCAGCCAATTTCATAGTATTTAACAATGCATTTAATATTTTACGATTATTTATATTTATTCTAAAATCACCAATGTTTAAACTGACTAATCCTGATTTTATTATAAGTAAAATTTCAAAGTCACTGTCAATAGAATTTGTTCCAAGTATATCAAAATCACATTGATAGAATTCTCTAAATCTTCCCTTTTGAGTGTTTTCACCTCTCCAAACCGGACCAATATGATAACATTTAAAAGGAAAATTAATTTTCTCAAAATGTAATGAAACAAATCTTGCTAATGGTACTGTTAAATCAAATCTTAAAGCAATATCTCTTTTACCTTTATCTAAAAATCTATAGATTTGTTTTTCAGTTTCTCCTCCTCCTTTACCTAAGAGTATTTCAGAATACTCTAAAGCCGGAGTATCTATTGGTGAAAAACCATAATTCTCAAAAACTTTTTCAAACTTATTTATCAGTTCTTTTTTTTGAATCATTATATCTGGAAGATAATCTCTAAATCCTTTTAGTAATCGTGGTGAAATCATTAATTATTGATCCTTATATTTAAATATTAATTGCTGTTAAAGTAGATTGCTTATTTTAAATTTCGATGAATACCTTGTTAAAATTGAATTATAAATACTTTTTTTATAAAATATAATTTTTTTTTTAATAAATATAATAGGTTTTTAAAAGTGTGGTAAAAATTTATTTATATTAACATGGATTTAATAATATTTCAAAAAAATTTAAAAATATTTTACTTTTAAATTTTTTCATCAATAGAGTTTGAATTAAAAACAACATCAGCATCTGTTAATGGCTGAATACTATTAGGTAGTGTACTTTCAGAATCTGCTAATTCTACATTTCTGATGTCTTCATCTAAAGGAGGCATTTCATCATCATCCGGAAATATTTTTTTCTTAATTTGATCGTCTGAATTTAATTCTTCTATATATGTTTTATTATTTTTTATGATGTCATCACTTAGATCAAAATCAAGTAAGTTTTCCTGTTTTATATCTGAATTAGTATTATTTAATTCATTAATTTCAAAATCTAATAAATCAATATCAAAGTCCTGCATATCATCGTATCCTATACTGGAGATTATTTCCTTTCTTAGAAAATCTATATTTTTACTTTTTTTTTTACTTTTTTTTTGCTGAATATTTTAATTGTAAAAGGATTTTTTTTAACCCGGGTCTTTTTTTTATTTTTAATTTTGTTTTTTTTAATTTTTGATTCTTCTTCAATAAAAACTATATCTAAATTATCAGCTTTTTGATTAATTGAATCATTTAATTTGTTTAAATTATTATTAATATTTACAGTATTGCTTTTGTGTAATTCGAAGATAGAATTATTATTTTTTACAGGTATAGTTTTTGAAATATTATTATTGCTGTTTTTAATTATATTAACATTAGTTTTGTTAGAAGATTTTTTATAAACTTCATATTCTACAGAATCAAGAAGTCTTTCAAGGACAGTTAAGTCTTTCTTTTTTAATAAAACTTCCTGTATATCTTCTTGAAGATCTTTGCTGATAAAACCATAGTTTAAATAATAAACAAGTT
>CAZYID010000087.1:0-13689 GCA_964646595.1 uncultured Spirochaetales bacterium
ACATCTTTACAGTTGAAACAACATTTCCAATAACCTTTCCCAATATCATATTAACTCTGCCTCACTTTAAACTAATTTTATCAACAATAGCCATTATTGCAGCATCACATGGATTTAAAACTGTTTCCAATACTCTTCCTGCTTCTTTGCTTGTTTCATAATATACAATCTCACCTTCGCAGGCACCTATAGTATCAAAGGCAACTAACGGCTCGCCAATGCTTTTTTTATTTTCATCGATTGTCTGGATTAAAAGCAACTTTACCCCTTTAAAAGATTCTACCTTTTGAGTACTTACAACCTTTCCAATTACTTTACCTAACTTCATTTCTATTCCTTAAATTATTCTAAAAAAATCTACCAATATACATCTTCTTTCACGTGTAAAAGTTCTCGCCCGAGTCAATCCTTCACCCGTAGGACTTGCAATAGTAAATGATGTAAAACCTGCTCCGCCTTTCCCAAGTCCGTTATAGCTTGATCCATTTTTTACGAATACTGAACAGTTTATTATTTTTGCCATCTTGCTGAGTTTTGCTATATTTAAAGAATGCATCATCGCCGTATGCCTAAATCCATGCTCACATTCATACGCCAAATCAATCGCTGTATCAACATCTTTCACTCTAACCAGAGGTATTACCGGCATCAGCTGTTCTGTCCAAACCAACGGGTGTTCCCGTCCAACTTCGCATAACAATATTCGTGTATCTAAAGGTACATCAATGCCTATATCTTTCGCAATTAAACTTGCATTTTTTCCTACATATTCTTTATTTGCCGCACCTTCATCATCCGGATTACCCGGTTTATCAATAATTAATTCTGTAACCTTTTTTATCTGATCCTCATTTAACTCATAAGCTCCATTTTTTTTCATCTCTTCTTTAAGTCTATCTGCAATCGATGCAACCGCTATTATTTCTTTTTCACATACACATATTATATTATTATCAAAACCTGCACCACTTACTATATCCTTACCTGCCTTTACCAGATCAGCAGTTTCATCAACGACACATGGGGGATTTCCCGGCCCGGCAGCAATAACTTTTTTCCCGCTATTCATTGCAACTCTTACAACAGCCGGTCCGCCTGTAACAACAAGTATTGCTATACACTCATGCGACATTAATTCCTTTGCAGAGTTAATTGTTGGTTCTTCTATACAGGTTAACAAATTTGCAGGACCTCCTGCTTTTATTATTGCTTTATTTAATAAGTCTATTAAATAACATGAAACTTTTTTTGCCTGTGGATGCGGATTGAATACAACCGAGTTACCGCCGGCAATCATGCCAATACCGTTGCTTATTATTGTTGCAGTTGGATTCGTACAGGGTGTTATAGAACCAATTACGCCATAAGGTGCTCTTTCTACGAGCGTCAATCCGTTATCATCTGTAAATGTAATCGGCTCAAGATCCTCGATCCCCGGAGTTTTCAACGCCGCTAATTCATTTTTAATTACCTTATCTTCCCATCTTCCCAATCCTGTTTCTTCTACCGCCATTTTTGATAATATCTCTTTTTTTTCTAACACAGTACTTTTAATACTCTCAATTATTTTGCCCCGTGTCTCTAATGACAATTGCATTAATTCTTTATGAGCACTACTTGCAGTTCTAATTGCATCATTTATATTTAAAAAGACACCATTTTTTTGACCATTTATTTCTGGCATCTTAATATCTTCTATATTCATTTTATTAACTATTTCTTCAACAAGACTTCTGACATTAAGTTCAATATTATCCATTTTTTATAATTCCTCCAATTTTTTATAATTAAATAAAATATTTTTTTAATTCTTCATGAGGTCTTGGAATTATTATATTAGAACATAACAGTCCTTTTCTTTCAGCTGGTATTATTCCTGAACCAACTGCTATTTCAACATCATTTAATTCACCAAGCATTTTCACATAAGATTTTCCACCAAATCCTATTGCAAGTCTGATTTCTAATATTTTCACATTACTAATCTTTGCTGCAATATCACTTGCCTGTATACTTGAAATAACCGAGTTTGTTTCTATAATGCCTATTGCATTCCAATCATCGCATTTATTCTTACCTTTAATTGCCGGTATTATATCTTCATGCACCATAGGTAAAAATAATTCATCAACTATATACCCTGCTCCTATTTCTTTTCCCTTATTTATTGATAATTCAACAGATGCAACATCACCACTAATTAAAATAAGATATTTTCCGGGGCATATAGTTTTTGCTTCAATTATATTAATCGGTGACGCTTTGATCATTTCATCAAGGCTCTTTATTCCAATAGCAATGCTGTTAAATTCTAAAACACCTAACACTGTTATATTCATTATATTTCCTATTTTTTAATTTTCAATTTTAATTCTCAGTGCACCTTTTAGCCGCAATCAAAGAAATACTAAAGTACATCTTTGATGTTAATCTTGGTGCTAAAAGCTGCACTGGATACCTTGAATTCTTTTCAAAAAAACAAATTTTCCAGGTATTATAGTATAATTAATAAGGAGTTATCTTTTATTAAAAAAACAAAGTCTTTGATAACTCCATTATTTTTATTAATATTTCTTATATACAACCTGTCCCATTTCATCGATCAAATCAATTATACCTACAATTATTGCATTCATAGGTTTGTTTAATGTAATTTCTGTTTCTCTTGCGGAACTTCCTTCCGCTATCATTACTACCTCATCGTATCCAGCACCTACAAGGTCTAACGCAACAATAATATCGTTTTTCTTTTCACCGCGTTGATTGCATTTATCAACAAGAAGATAACTTGCACCCGCTATACCGTCATTTCTTATATCACTTACAACAGTTCCAACAATCTTTCCCAAAATCATTTTTTACCACCTACTTTTCATTTTTTTTATACACATAGCTTCCATCTTTTTCTATTATATCAACTATTGCGATGATCGTTGCATCAGTAGGTCTTCCCTGAGTTACATCCGTTAACCTTGCACTGCTTCCTGTTACATAAAAAACAATTTCTCCTACACCGGCGCCAACACTGTCCATTGCTACCACAAAGCTATTTTTACCCTTCATTGTTGAGGCATCAATACTCTCCAGTAATAAAAACTTCAAACCATCTAATTTCTGGGACTTCTGGCTGGATACTACTGTTCCAACAACTTTAGCAAGTGTCATTTTTTTTCCTCAATTTCATTAAAATTTATTTATTTTAAAAATTATTTTTTAGCACTTCCCTTACCTAAAGGAAGAACAGAATCAACATTTTCATGCGGTCTTGGTATAACATGAGTTGAGACTATCTCGCCTACTTTTTCAGCAGCTCTAACACCTGCATCAACTGCTGCTCTAACTGCAGCTACGTCTCCTCGAACTATTGCAGTAACATACCCGCCGCCGATTTTTTCATAACCTACTAAATCAACCCTTGCTGCCTTTACCATTGCATCGCTAGCCTCTACCATTGCAGTAAATCCTCTGGTTTCTATCATACCTAATGCTTCATTAAAATTTTCAGACATAAAAACACCTCTTTCTTTTGTTATTTTTTAAAATTAATTAATATGATTCCCGTCCGGAAATCTCTGCTAATTTTTTTTCAACAGTTTTTTTACTCTCAAGTACTTCTGCCTCATCACCTGCAATATATACTCTTCCAAATTTTCCAAATCCAACTACATTAATTATATTTATATTTGATGATTTCTCGGCTTCATTAGCTGCATAATATGCATATCCTGCAGGCTCTACTTCAAGTACAAATAGTGTATCGCCTTTTAAAACCATATTCCCATATCGTGTTCTATTTATCAATTGTGCATGATGATCGGCAACATTCTTTATAAGCTGACTAGTTAGAATCCTTGGTTTAATTCTTTCATTCATACTCTTGGAAATTTGTTTTAACACTGCTTCACCAGCCATACGAGCATCACCCTGACTATCAGAGTGAACTTCTAGCATTCCAAAAGCTCTCTCAACAATCTGCATACCGGGTGTTACATTTGTTGTTTTTAAGGCAACATCTGTTAATGTATTAATCTCAATACCAGGGGCTATTTCAATAATACAACAGGATTGACCGGCTACCGGCAAATAACCTCTTGATATAGTGGCAATATATGATGCCATTTGAAGCTGCAGAGAATCTAAAAATATATATGTTCTTAAATCAATCATATTTTTTTACCTTTCTCAGGGCTTTTTACCCCTGCGCCTAATGGAAGTTTTTTATCAACATTTTGATGAGGTCTTGGTATTACATGAGTAGAAACTATCTCGCCTACTTTTTCAGCAGCTCTGACTCCTGCATCAACCGATGCTCTAACTGCTGCTACATCTCCTCGAACTATAACGGTAACATATCCGCCGCCAATCTTTTCATAGCCAACTAATTCGACTTTAGCTGCTTTTACCATTGCATCGCTTGCCTCTACCATTGCAGTAAAACCTCTGGTTTCTATCATACCAAGCGCCATTGTGTTTATATTGTCCATTTTTCCTCCTAAATTATTTTCTATATTTTTATTATAAATCGTATGTTTAACAAACATATTCATTACTTATAAAATTACAATTTTAGTAAGCTCAACCAAAAATATTTATTGGTATGGTGGCTTAGCCATATATCTACAATAATAAATTTTTCAATATTTTGCAAACATTATTTTAATTTTTTTTATCTCCCAACTATACCACCACTAACATCAATTGTAGCTCCGGTGATATAATTTGAGGCATCTGAAGATAAAAAAACTACAACCTTAGCGACCTCTTCTACTTCTGCAATTCTTCCTAAAGGAATCTCATTTATGTATTTATCCATATTTTCATCAAGTGTCTTAGAGGTCATATCGGTATACATCATACCGGGAGCAACAGCATTAACATTTATCCCATAAGATGCAACTTCTTTTGCTAATGAAAGTGTAAATGAAACAACTCCTCCTTTGCTAGCCGAATAATGAGACTTGCCTGTTGCAGAGCCATTAAAAGCCGATTGCGATGCCACATTAACAATCTTTCCCATTTTGTTATTGCTAATAAGAATATTTATCATTTCCCTGCATGTTAAAAATGTCCCGGTCATATTAGTCTTAATAACATCATTCCATTCATTTAAGCTCATATCTTTAACCATCGATACCGGACATATCCCTGAGTTATTTACTAAAATATCAAGTCTGGAATATTTTTTCATTATTTCTGAAAACATCTTTTTTACATCATCCTCAACAGTGATATCTCCTTCAATTATAAATGCATCAGAGTTATATTTATTCTTAATTTCCTCAACAACCGACTTTGCCATTTCTTCATTTTTTCTATAATTAACAAAAACAATCGCTTTCTCTGAAGCAAGTTCAAGGCAAATTCCTTTACCTAAGCCGCGAGAACCGCCGGTTACTAAAACTACTTTATTTTCCAAGTTCAAATTCATTTATTCCTTAAAATCCCATTGTTCTCATGTATTAATAAACATTCTGTTATGACCACTGTCGGCAATAGACACTGGCCCAAGCCTATTTCTAAACTCGTAATATTTACCCCTGAATAAAGTTTTTTCAATCCACAACGGCACTTCGTTTTCCAGATAACCAACAGCTGATACTAAAAACCCAGCTTCTTGAATATTAGCGCCTAATATTTTTACATCATCCTTATTTATTACTATAGATTTAATAATCTGTGTAGAACCGCTTATTTTTAATTTATACTCATCAACCCATACCGCATATAAAGATCCTTCTAAAGAACTTTTTTTTATATCAGGACAATATTTCTCGGCTACATAACGTCTTTCAAGAATCGTCGGAATACCATCAATCAAACGCAATCTTTCTATATAGTATACATTTTCTTCTTTACTAATTTTCAGATCATTTATTATATTAACATCAACCTTTGATGCGGATAATTTTTTAAATTTCAGTACTTTTGTCGATGGATTTTTCCCTGAGCTTTTTGTTATATTTGTAAAGCTAATGAGATTTCTAAGATCAAAATTTATATATTTATCAGCAACAAAAGTACCTACTCCTTTTTTAAATTCAAGAATATTCTCCGAAACTAAATTTGATAATGCCTTATTTGCGGTAGCACGGCTAACATCAAAACGTTCACATATCTTCCTTTCGGTTAAAAATTGGTCTCCGGGCTTAAATTCACCCTTTGTTATTAATTCCTTTAAGATATTATTAAGCTGCTGGTATATAGGATCTTTTATAATTTTCATGTTTTACTTCCTTTTTTATAAATTACTATTTTCCCAGTCTTTCCAGGCTTTCCATAAATTTTTGATATTTATCTTTATAAACAGTATGAGCTTCCTTGTTTGGAGAAAACTTGTGTTTTATTCTAACCATATTTTTTATCGCCTCATTTACATCCTTATATACACCAACACCTTTGGATGCCATTATCGATATACCGAGTGTTCCTGTTTGAGGAGACTCAGGAATTTCTACCTGAAGGTTTGTAACATCCGCAAACATCTGACACCATAATTTATTTTTTGTCGCCCCTCCGGTTAATTTTATTGTTTTAGCTTTAATCCCGGCTTTTATTAAATTATTTATATGATAGTAATGAGCAAAACAGACGCCCTCTGCAACAGCCCTTAACATATCTTTACTATTATTACAACTTCTAATATTAGTAAATGAACCACCCGGATTCTCATTACCGAGTCCTCCATTTATTAGAGGTAAATATATTACCTTTACATCATCGGGTTTATATATTTTAAGCACTTCATTAAATATATTATAATTGCCTTTTTGATTTAAAACATTTGTTAAAAACCAATCATTATTTGAGACTGAAGTAGGGCTTGAATCTATCATTAAATAAAAACTATTATCGCCTCTTATCGTGCATTGCCTAATAACATCATTATGATTATAATCTTGGGTTATACCCATATTGATATTCCATGTTCCTGCTATTGAACAAATTTGATCAGACTCTATTAATCCTGCCCCTATTCCACATGCATCTACATCAAAAAGTCCTGCAATTACAGGCGTTCCTTCTTTCAATCCGGTTGCATTTGCGCTCTTTTTAGAAACAATACCCGCCGTCTCATAAGATTTTAACAGTCTTGGCATTTTATTTGAGACTTCTTCAAGCTCCAGTACTTTAAATATTTTATTATTAAAATCTTTTTTTACATTGTCAAGCAGCCCAGACGCACTAATATCACTAAAATCTGTCGTTAATTCACCGGTTAAACAATGCGTTATCCAATCCTTACAAAATAGCACAGTTTCGATTTTATTATATTCTTTAGGCATATTCTTTTTAAGCCACTTTAAGATCAATATCGGCTGACCCGCCCAGAGTTTTTGAAGAATATTGTTTTTTATTTTGCCATATAATATTTTTCCTTCATTGTTTAGTATATCTAATGCTCTTAAATCCATTGAAGTTATTGCATTTATTACAGGATTTTTATCTTTATCAACAAAACATAGTCCATTTCCATAAGCACTGACACCGACACCAATTATTTCTGTATTTTTAATATTAGATTTATATAATGATTCTTTGGTCAGTGACTTTACAACCATCCAGAGTTTTTTCATATTTATTTCTGATGAGACACCATCATTAACATCAATGGGTGTTTGCTTTTTTGATTCGATAATTAAATTTCCATTCAGATCATATATGACCGATTTGGCAAAAGATAACCCTATATCAATACCAACAATAAACTGACCCATTTCAACTCCAAAATAATAAATAATTTGATATTAATAACTAACAATAGATTTAATGTCTACTAATAATTATTTTTTTTATATTTATTATGGTTTTAATACAACCCTTAATGCTTCTCCGGAAACCATTAGATCAAATGATTTTAATATTTCATCAAATTTTAATATATGACTTGCAATTTTATCTGCCGGAAAACTCTTACTTTGTAATAATTCCACAGCCTTCTTTACCTGTTTAGGCGTAGAGTCGCTGGAACCGACAATCCTTAACTCGCCATAATGAATTTTTCTACTATCTAAATTAATTATATTTTTACCAACCGGCAATGACGCAAACAAACAAACACTTCCTCGTTTTCTTACATAATCTAAAGCGGTCTCTTGCGGCCCTGCAGCCGGAGCCGCAACAATAACAACATCTGCACCAATACCATTAGTTTCTTCCATTACAACTTTAGCAAGATCTTCTTTAGCAGGATTTACAAGCCTGTCACAAAATTGTCCCGCCTGCTCGAGTCTATTTTCAGATATTTCGGATAATATTGTTTTCTTTGCACCATATTCCTTAGCAACACAAAGATTTAATATGCCCATAGGTCCAGCACCGGATACAACAACAGTATCTCCTTTTTCTACATTACAGTTTTCTATTGAATTAACTGCGCAGCTTAATGGTTCAGCTAATGCAGCATGCTCTGCCTTCACACCCTTTGGCACTTTTATAACATGTCCGTTTTTTATTGCATCAGATGGAATAATTGTGTATTCTGCCATTCCTCCATTATAAGAAAATCCCATCGGCTTTACATCAGAACAGAGATTATTATTCCCATTTTTGCAATAATAACAGCTTCCGCATGAAACAGAAGTTGCCATCACTATTCTTTCACCTATTTTAAAATCCTTAACTTTTTCACCGACAATATCTATTATACCTGTAAACTCATGCCCCATTACTATTGGAGCTTTAATACGAGGATTACCACTTTTATAAGCTTTAAGGTCAGTACCGCAGACAGAACATGCATCTATTTTGACTCTTAATTCGTCTTCCTTGCATTCAGGTATCAGTATCTGTTCTATCTTAATATTTTCAACACCATAATAAACAATTGCTTTCATTTTCTGCATATTAATTTTCTCCTAAAAAATCTCGTTTTAATGCATTTCCCTGCCGCCGGTAACATTGATCGCCTGACCTGTCATATAATCAGCCCCTGAAGAGGATAAAAATAATGTTACCGCAACAATATCTTCTATTTTTGCCAACCGTTTTAATGGAATTTTTGATACCATATTTTTTGTCAACTCTTCCTTACTTATTTTAAGGTTTTCCATATAACCTGCAGATACGTTACTCCAAACACCTGAGTTATCAACTATACCCGGACATATACAATTAACATTAATTCGATCATTTGCCAGTTCATAAGCTAAAGCTTGTGTAAAAGAAATAATCGCACCTTTTGCAGCACAATAATGACTCATTAATGCCGAACCTGTTTTACCTGATTTAGATGAAAAATTAATAATTTTACCAAATTTGTTTTTCTTCATCATAGGCACAGCCTGTTGAACAAAAAAGAAAGTTCCTTTACAGTTAACTGCAAACTGTTTATCCCATTCTTCTTCTGTTATTTCTTCGATAGCTTTGTTGCCTATAATACCCGCAACATTAACAAGGATATCTACTCTATCCCCATAGGCAGTCTTGCTTTCTTCAAAGACAGCTTTTACTTCGTCATATTTTGTGATATTTGCTTCTTTGTACTCACATTTATCACCGATTTCATCTTTAATTTTTGCTAATTTCGCTTTATCTATATCTGTAATAAATACTTTAGCGCCTTCTTTAACATACTCTTTGGTAATTCCTTCACCAATAGATCCGGCAGCACCGGTTATCATTACTATTTTGTCTTTTAAATTATATTCCATAATTATTTTTCTCCATTTACATATTATGTATTATTAAAATAAATTATATTTTTTATCTCATCAACATCCCACCGGTAACATCGATAGTTGCTCCGGTTATATAATCAGCCTTTTCGGATGCCAGAAACACAACAACATTTGCAACCTCAACAGGTTCAGCGATTCTTTTCAATGGTATCCTTTCGATATAATCACTTTCTCTTTCTGCAAGAGCATCTTTATTCATTGGAGTTCTGGCCATTCCCGGAGCTACTGCTACAACATTGATACCATCCTTTGCTACTTCTCTTGCCAGTGATATCGTAAATGTTACAAGCCCTCCCTTAGCTGCAGCATAATGCGCATGACCGCTGGTAGATCCATGAAATGCTGCCTGAGAAACCATGTTTATGATCTTACCCTTACTTTTTCTTTCAAGCAGGTGATTTACCATTTTCTTGCTGAATAAATAAGGTCCTTTAAGATTAATGTTAACTGCCTTATCCCATTCATCATCTTTCATGTCCTTAACAAGTGCAGTCGGCCATGTTCCTGCATTATTTACAAGTATATCAACCTTACCAAATAATTCGACTGCTTTTTTAAATGTATTTTCCACATCTTCAGCTTTTGTGATATCTCCATAGATAGCAACTACCTTTGTTAAATATTTTTTATTCAATTCATCAACGAATTTATTGACGTTTTCTTCATCAACAATATAATTTATTATTACAATTGCGCCTTCCAATGCAAAGAGTTCGCTGATCGCTGCTCCTATACCACTTGCGCCGCCTGTAACAATTGCTACTTTTCCTCTAAGATTTAAATCCAATTTTTTTCTCCACTATTTAATAAAATTAATTCAATTTTAGCTTATAAAAGGATAATTAGCTCCAGAAACTATTTTTTGAAAAACTTCTTTATTAATTATTTGTCTTGATTCTTTTTTATCCCACAATTTAATCATTTCTGCTGCAAGTTTCTTTGGGGAATTAAGAAATGCATCGGTTGATCCGCCGGCCATGTGCGGTGTTAAAGTAACATTTGGCAGAGTAACTAATGGATAATCTTTTCCAGGCGGCTCTTTCATAAAAACATCAAGAGCTGCACCGGCAATCTTACCATTTTTTAATATTTCATAAAGAGCATTTTCATCAACAAGCCCTGCTCTTCCCGTATTAATAAAATAAGATGTCGGTTTCATTAATTGCAGCAATTCTTTATTTATCATCTTCTCATTTTCTGCTGTTAACCTGGCATGTATAGAAACGAAATCAGAATTTTTCATCAGATAATCAAGTTCTACTAATTCTATTCCCGCACCTGCATCTTTTATATAGGGATCATAAGCAATTATTTTCATATTAAAACCGCTAAGTTTCTTAACAACACGATACCCGATCTCACCTAATCCTACAAGTCCAACTGTTTTTTCAGTCAAATCAGGTATATAAGAAGAATTTGGGTAAGTCCTGATCCATTCTCCATTTTTTAATCCATGATGCCCGCGGGCTATATTTCTTGCTTCACAAATTATCATTCCAACTGTAAAGTCAGCTACTGCTTCTGCATTTCTACCCGGAGTGTTAAAAAAAATAATATTTTTCTCATTTGCACTACCAAGGTTTATATTTTCGTAACCGGCTCTTAAAACTCCAATTACTTTAAGATTGTTGCAATTATCTATTATCTTTTTGGTAATTGGACAAAATTGAGTAATTAAAATATCTGCGTCTTTTGTTGCTTCCAACAAATAATCCGGGGCATCATAAGCCTCACAACCGCCTTTTTCTACCAATAAATTTATTTCCTGTAATTCATCAAAATCCTTTAATTTCCAATCAAGTGTTTGTATTTCAACATTTTTAGATTTTAAAATTTTAAATCCTTCATTAATATACTGTTTTGGTATAAACAAATCACCTATACCTACGATTTTCATTTAATTCTCCTCACAACGACTGTTCATTTTTTAAAATTAAGAAAGTAGAGAACGATTTTAAAGCGTTCTCTACCAATATCTCAAAGCTTAATAACCTGCAACATCCTGTGCTAAACCGTATAGAATAATCTCCGGTACACAACCGCCTTTTGACAATGCACATATTTGATAAACCATATCTGCAAAGTGTTCAGGGCGCACTGCTAAAGACTCATCCCATTCAAATTTACCAATACCCTCTGCACTCTGAAAATTAGTATTTGACCCACCAGGAACCAGTGTTGTAACACAAATACCATCCGGTCTTAACTCTGTATAAAGACATCTTGAGAAAGAATTAACACCTGACTTTGCTGCAGAATAAACTGACCAGCCCGGCCAGGATCTTTTTTCACAAGCACTTGACACATTGATAATTTTACCGAATTTTTGTTTTTTAAATAATGGAGTAAAAGTTCTACAGCTCATTATTACACTCATTAAATTTAAATCGAGTATTTTTCTAGCCATATCATCATCTAATTCTTCAATTGGAGCAACTTTAACAGCCCCGCCTGCATAATTGATTAAAAAATCAATTTTACCATAATTATCTTTGCATTCCTTTAATGCCCTAATCCATGTTTCAGGTTTTGTTACGTCACCCTTGAAATAAACCACTTTTGAACCGGAAGCCTGACAATTTTTTGCTGTTGCTTCAAGGCCGTTCTCATTGATATCAATGAGTACAAAATTACATTGGTCTTTTGCGAACAACTCGGCAGTTGCTTTTGCAAAACCGGAACCAGCGCCTGTTATAACAGCTACTTTTCCATTTAATGATTCAATCATAAAATATTCCTCCAAATAATTTCTCTTTATTTTAATTAATTCCGACTAACAACGTTAGCACAAATATAATAAACCTTATATGATATAGTGGCTAAGCCACTTACATATATTACACCATTAACGTTTCTTTGTCAATAAATATTAAAAAATCAATTTAACTTTTTTTATATTCAACAATTCGATTTAAAAATCTTTTAACGACTTCTATTTTTCTTTCGCCAATAAAAAAAGGAAGCTGGTTTTCATTTAAAGAAATAAAGTAAGAGTCCCTTGTTCTTTTTGTAAATCCAACCATTATTTTCTTAGGTTCTTTTTTTGATTCTAAAGTTATTGAAAAGTCCGGTTTTACATTAAATATATTTTGATCATATCCCTCTGCAGAAAGCGCCATAATATTTACGTACAATGAATTAAATAGTTCATTATCAACTTCTCTGCCATTTATAAAAAAAGAATTGACTGATTTTATTTCATCTCTTTTGAATTCATAAATTGTGCCTGCATCATTTATAACAATTTTATTAACACTATCGATCCCAACACTAAGAGGCGCAACATTTAATAACTCACCTATCTTTATGTCATCCGGTTTAAACAAGGCTGATGAAATAGAATAAATTTCATTCTCGTTATCACTTCTTACAAATAACTTATTGTCAATATTTTTTCCAAAACTAATCGTCTGATTATTCCCAGCCTCATCTTCCAAAATAAGTTTAGCTGAAAAATTTATTAACCCGTATTTATCAAGTTCATTATTATTGACAGAAATATAATCAACTATCTCCAATTGTCTTAATTTATTCATAATTTCAACCAGAGCATCACCTTTTACCATTGCTTTAACCGGTAAACTGAATTCCCATTCGTTATTAGTATTTTTTATTAATTTAATTTCTTCATTTTTACTATTTATTAAATATAAAGTTTTAACTTTAGTTATATCTACACTCATCAAAGTATTATCTCTAAAATAAGAAACATCCTTAAAAAAAAAATCAACATAACCTTTACTTATAGTAAATACATTTTTCTCATTTTCTTTACTTGAACGCTTTACTGCATAATACAGTGACTTTTCCAAACTCATTTCACCGATTATTAAATCCTGATTTTCACCATTATTAAATTTTATACTAATTTCCAATTTAGGTTTATCAAGACCATAAATACTAAAATCAGAAACTTCTTTTTCTATAATACGCTCTTGCTTCAAATTATTTAATATTCTCTCGAGTGCTACAACTTTTTTTTCATCAATTTTATATTCATCCGGTTTAACCA
>CAZYID010000088.1:0-5803 GCA_964646595.1 uncultured Spirochaetales bacterium
TTTGGAATTTTCATGTTTATTATAGGCAGTTAATATTTTTTTTACTAAAGGATGTCTGATAACATCATTTTCATTAAATTCAATAAATCCGATTTCTTCAATTGATTTTAAAATTTTAATAGATTGAACCATACCACTTTTTTTATGACTTGGCAAATCTATTTGCGTTATATCTCCTGTTATTATCATTTTAGTATTTTCTCCAGGACGTGTTAAAAAAAGTTTCATTTGATTATAAGTAGTATTTTGTGCTTCATCCAGTATTACTATTGAATTAGAAAAAGTTCTTCCACGCATATATGCTAATGGTGCGATTTCTATTAGATTTTGTTCAGTTAATTTAGCATGTATTTCCGGTGTAAGTATATAATTAATTGATGAAAATAACGGCACTAAATATGGATTTATTTTTTGAGTAAAATCACCAGGCAAAAAACCTAAATTTTCACCGGCTTCAACAACCGGTCTGGTTAAAATTACTTTTTTTGTATTTTTACTTAATAATTCATTTATAGCATAAATCATTGCAATAAAAGTTTTACCTGTTCCAGCTGGTCCTGAAGAAAAAACAATATCTTTTTCTTTTAATAAATTTAAATATATACTCTGGTTTATTGTTTTAGGTTTAAAAACTTTTTTTGATTTTAATATTTCTATATTTGTACTCAATAGCTTTACAATATCTGTTAAATTATTTTTTTTTATTTCTTTACACAAAATTTCAATTAAATTTTCAGTAATAATCCCATTATTTTCAGAAATTGAAATTAAAGATTTTATAAGATTTTCTATTAAATTTGGTTTGTTACTATCAAAGTATATTTCATTGCCGGAACAATATATTTTGCAATCAAATGTACTTTCAATTTTTTTTAAGATTTTATCATTTACACCGCAAATATTAAGAAGTGTTTTTTCATTATCAATTAATATGCAATTTTGTAGTAACATATTTATAATTAATAAAATTATATTAAGAATACAATATTGTCAAGTAGTTTTTCTTATGATATTAAACTATTTTTATCTGTTTATACATATAATTTATAAATTATAAAATATATTAAATAATAATCAAGAATATTTACTGGAATTATTATATAAAATTTTATATAAATCATTATTATGTTTAAAAATATAATTGGACAAGAAAATATAATCAAACTATTAGAAACTGATATTGTAAAAAAATCATATAATAATTCAATAATTTTTCATGGTCCAAAATATACTGGAAAATTAAAAACTGCTTTAGAATTAACAAGAGTACTAAATTGCCTTAATTCTAACAATGATAATTGTAATTGTAATAATTGCAAAAGAATTAATGAATTAAATTTTGAAGGTTTAATTTTTTTAAGCAGAAGAAATTTCTATTATTTATTAAATGAATACATTAATAGTTTTAAAAAAAATAATAATCAAATATATCTAAAAAAAATAATTAAAACAGTAAAATTAATTACATTACCTTTTCAAGATTTCTTAATTCAAAATTCTTTTAATGATTTTGAAAAAAAACAAATAAAAAATAATTTAGAAAAAATGTCCGACATAATTTTTAATAATACAATTAATATAAATGATTTAGAAAATTTATTAGAATTAGTAAATAAATTAAATGCTTTTTATAAATCATTAAACATTCCAATTGATATTATAAGAAATATGCTGAATTGGACTTATATATCATTACCTGATATTAATAGATTTGTTATAATTGATCATGTAGATAGTTTAGAAAAACCTTCTCAAAATATATTATTAAAACGTTTGGAGGAACCATCTGAAAATCTTTTTTTTATTTTAATAGCAGAAAATAAAAAAAATATAGCAAAAACAATAATATCAAGATGTAGAAGTTATTATTTTAGTAAATTAAACAAAGAAGATATAAAAACAATAATTTATAATAATTTTGAAGAAGAACAAAATTATAACTGTTTAGAAGATTTTTTATTTAGAAATTCTGATGTTTCAAAAGAAAATATTTTTCCAATATTATTAAAATTAATAAACCTTATTTTTTCTAAAGAAGCACCTCTTTCAGAATTAAGTTTATTTTTAAATACTTTTAAAGATAAAAATTATGTTAAAACAATGTTATTTGAAATTACAAGTATATTGGAAAGAGAAATTTTAAGAAGAGAAACCGGATTTATTAAAGAAGCAGAAATAGATATTTTAAATAAAATATCTTTTTTTAATTTAAAAATGATAAATAATGTTATATTAGAAAAATATAAAAATATTTCTTTATTTAATCTAAATCCAATTTTAATATTAGAAGGAATATTTTATCCTATAAAAGCGATGGTAAGTAATGATTAAATCTAATTTTCTAAATACTTTTCAAAAAAAAATTGATAAATTAGACATAGGAACTATTAAACAAATTTTATATGAATTAATTGAAGAAAATGAAAATTTAAAAAATTTATTTAATTCTATGAAAGAAGCAGTTTTAGTTTTAGATAAAGAAAAAAAAGTTACATTTTACAATAAAATGGCAGTAAATTTATTTGAAATAACAAGTAAAAATCCTATGGGATTAAATATAAATAATATAATTAACAATGAATATTTAAAAAATATAATTAACTCAGTAATAGATAAAGAAGAAAAATTAGATGAAATTGAAATTAAATTTGACTCGGAAAATCAAAAATACATTTCATTTTCATTACACCCTTTAGTTAAAAATGGAATAATTATTGGAAATATAATTATTATTGATGACATTTCTGTTGAAAAAGAAAATAAAAATAAACTAAGACAGGCAGAAAGTCTGGCAGCTTTAACTACAATTTCTGCCGGTATTGCTCATGAAATTAAAAATCCTTTAGGAGCTATAAGTATTCATATACAATTAATAGAACAGGAAATTAATAAATCCAATTTAAATTTAAGCAGTGATTTTAAATCTTCAATTACTGTAATAAAAGAAGAAATTGATAGATTAAATAAAATAGTTATTGATTATCTAACAACTGTAAGACCGTTAAAAGCAAAATTATCATTAGTAAATTTAAAAGATTTTTTAGATAAATTTATTGAATTGATACAACCAGAATTAGAATTAAACGAAATTAAACTTGAAAAAAATTATTCAAAACTGCCTGAAGTATGGCTTGATGAAAAATATTTCAAGCAGGCGTTATTAAATTTAATAAATAATTCTTTATCAGCAATCATAAATAACGGAATTATTGAAATTGAAGCATTTCAAGAACAAAATTATGTATATATAAATATTATTGATAATGGAGAAGGTATTCCTTTTGAAATACAATCAAAAATTTTTGATCCGTATTTTACGACAAAAAATTTTGGTACTGGATTGGGATTAACTATTGTTTATAAAATTATTAAAGAACATAAAGGTGAAATAAGTTTTTCTTCAAAGAAAGGGGAAACAGTATTTTCAATTAAATTACCGCTGTCATTTATTGAAAAAGGATTAATTGAATATTCTGGAGATTAGACATGAAATTAAATGGGAACATATTAATTGTTGATGATGAAAAAAATATAAGAGAAGGATTAAAAATTTCTTTATTAAAAAATGGTCATAAAATTTTTTTAGCTGAAGATGGAGAACAAGCTTTAAAAAGAATGAATGAAGAAGATATTGATATTGTGATAACTGATTTAAAAATGCCGAATATTGATGGTACTGAATTAATGAAAAAAATTTCAATAGATTATTTTAATGTTCCGGTAATAATATTAACAGGGCACGGCACAATAGAAAATGCAGTAAATTTAATGAGAGAAGGAGCATATGATTTTTTAACAAAACCTTTAGATTTAGAAAAATTATCATTAATTGTTGAACGAGCATTATCAAGAAGACAATTAATTATTGAAAATAGAGATCTTCAAAATAGAATTAAAAGTAGTGAACTTGGAAAAATAATTGGAAAATCAGATAAAATGCTTAAAGTTTTTGAAAAAATAGAGCATGTTGCCCCTACTAAAGCATCAGTTTTAATTCAGGGTGAAAATGGAGTAGGAAAAGAAGTAGTAGCTAATATGATATATGAATTATCTGATAGAAAAGATAAGCCATTTATTAAAGTTCATTGCGCTGCATTATCAGAATCTTTATTAGAAAGTGAATTATTCGGACATGAAAAAGGTGCATTTACTGGAGCAATAAAAACAAAAAGAGGTAGATTTGAACTAGCAGATAATGGAGCAATTTTTTTAGATGAAATTGGTGAAATTTCATCTAATATTCAATTAAAACTTCTTAGAGTTATTCAAGAAAGATCTTTTGAAAGGGTAGGCGGGGAAGAAACAATAAACACCGATGTACGAATAATTTCTGCAACAAATCTTGATCTTAAAAAAGAAGTAGAAAAAGGGAATTTTAGAGAAGATTTATATTATAGGTTAAATGTGATTCAAATTGATGTACCTGCTTTAAGAAGCAGAAAAGAAGATATTCCCATATTTATATCTAATTTTGTTTCGGAATTTTCCCGTGAGAATAATAAAATAATAAAAGAAATTACTAATAAAGCAAAAACTGCTTTAATAAACTATGAATGGCCGGGAAATATAAGAGAATTAAGAAATGTTTTAGAATCAGCTGTTGTTCTTTCTAAAAGTCAAACTATAGATGTTGAAGATTTACCTCCATATATTGCTAATTATGAGGATTCGGCAAATATATTAAAGCTAGAAATACCTTCAAAATTAGAATTAATTGAAAAAAATGCAATTATCGCAACATTAAAAATAACTAATGGAAATAAATCAAAAGCTTCCGAATTATTGGGTATTACGCGTAAAACATTACAAAATAAAGTAACAGAATATAACATAACTATTCAAATTGCAAAATAGAGTTTATTTATTCGGTCTCTTTCTCATCTCCATATGTTTGCTTAAAATATTCAATCACTTTTTCAGTTATATCAATTTCTGATGTATAATAAAAAATAGCTTCAGATTTTGCATCTAATACCATAGAATATCCTTCTGTTTCTGCTATTTTTTTTACTTTATCTCGAATTTCTTTAAATAATGAACCTTCTAAATTATTTATTTTTTTTTGTAATTCATAACTTTTTAATTTATAATAATCACTATATTCTTTTTCAAATTCAGATATTTTTTTTTCATAAGATATTTTCAAATTACTGTCATTAGTTTTTAACTTCATTGCTTCTAATCTCATAATATTTTCTTTCATTTTATTTAATTTATACTGTAAATTTTCTTTTTCTTTTTTTATTTCTTGAATTACTCCGGAGTTACCAGCAAATACTGTGGTTATAACCTCTTCTAAATTAATAACAGCAATTTTATCTATTTTAGCATCAGAAAATATATTAGAAATCAATATTAAAGATATATAAAAAATTATAAATAATTTTTTCATTAGTTACTCCATACAATAATAATTTATAAATTAAAAATAATATCCAACCATTGATAGTACAAAATCAATACCGCCAATATTATTATTCATCCATTCAAAACCGGTATAATAATTAATTTTAAATCTTTTTACTACAAAAAAGCTTAGTGGTAATTGTGGAAATGTTATTTCTATTCCACCGCCAATTGAACCAAACCATTTATCAATTCCCATAGCATCATAACCCGGTAAATCATTCTTCCACCACATCCATGAATCATTAGGTTCTCCCGGATAAGGTCCTGCTATTAAATTAAAAAAATCAATAAAGCCGGCAAGCCATACAAATTTATCATGAAGCGGTATTCTATATTCCAGTGAATAATCTAGTTTACCATATCCTCTTAAATGTCCTAAATAACTGTAACCAGC
>CAZYID010000088.1:5903-13587 GCA_964646595.1 uncultured Spirochaetales bacterium
GTGAATAATCTAGTTTACCATATCCTCTTAAATGTCCTAAATAACTGTAACCAGCCAGTGAATTTGCCCATCCTCTACCGGAAAACATACCGTCAACAACAATATAATCACTTGTGTATAAGATTGGACCTTGACCGTAAGTTCCCTGCCCATATAATTCACCGCCTAAGTTTCTAAAACCAGGCAATATCATAGAATATGCTGCATTAAATACCAAAACATTAGCAAATGGAAAATCATTAAAATTTAAATCAAGTGTTTTCCAGTAAGCAGTAAATTTTGAACCTAAGAAAAAAGAATCGTAATGACCAAATGTATATGCAGCAGTCATATCGAATTTTATTCCTTCATATGGATTAACTCTTCTTTTTGTTGTGTTTATAGAAAATGTTGTAGATAGTTTATTTTTTATTGACCATCTGCTGATTGAATTTCGTAAATTTAAAGAATCAATTTCATCAGGATCACCATTTTCACCCGGCAGCCATGTATAAACCGGTGAACAAGATAATATTCCGGAAATACTGAAGTATTTTAAAAATCTATAACCGGAACGCGCAGAAAATTCAAAATTAATATTATGAATTCCTTTATTTATAAAACTTTCATTATCTGATCCTATATAATTTCTATTGTGTGTTTCATCGTTTGCATAATATTCATTAAACCATTCTCTTATTTCATTATCATCTTCAGCATCTTCATCATCATTCTTTTTTTTATAAAAATCTCTATCATCATCACTTATTTCTCTTAATACTTTTCTTATCCAATTGTGATAAAACTTAACAGAACCTCCAAGACTCCATGGGTAATTAAAAAACCATGGATCATCAGCACTAAATGAAAAACCTTGTTTATATAATGATGCTTCAAGTCTACCGCTTAAAATTATTTCTCTTCCTGTTAAATTCTTTTCATTGATTTCAACAAATAATGTAACTTCAGGCGGCCATTGAGTAGCAGGAATTGTAAGCCCAAATTTTACATCAGCAGTTTGTTGTTCTTCTAGAATATAAGTAATTTTTAATAATCCTGGTGCACTTCCTTGTTGAATATCATATTGAACATTAATAAAAAATCCTAAATTATATAATGCCATTAATGAATCCATTAATTTACTTGAATTAAATATTTCTCCAACTTCAGTATAAACAGACCTTTCTAATATATAATTTTTTGTTTTTTCATTTCCTTTAAAATATACAGCTTCAATATAACTTCTTTTTGACTCTTTTATTTTAATCTCAGCAGTAACTATTTTATTTTCTTTATCAACTATAAGATTTTCATCAACTTCAGTTTGAATATATCCGCCATCATTATATTTTTTATTTATAGCAAATTTAGTTTCTTGGTATTTTGTGAAATTAAAAATTTGTCCTTTTTTCAACTTTGCATCAAGTAAGAAATCTTCTTCAGTAAAAATTTTATTTCCTTCTAATATTATTCCGCCAAATGTATACTGATCATTTTCTATTAATGAAATTTTAATTCTAATAATTTCTTTTTTTAAACCTTTTTCTTCTAATTCATAATAATTAATTTCAGGTTCATCTATTTCAACTAAATAATACCCCTGATCTTTATAATATTTTTTAAGATCTTCCAAATCTTGATTAAATACAGCTTCATTATAAGCACCTTTTTGTAAACCAAAGAATTTTTTTTCTTTTGTTTTCATTTTATTTTTTAATGTAAATGTTGAAATTTTATTATTTCCATTTATTGTTATTTCAGAAACATATGTTTCAATTCCTTCATCAATTTTAAAAATCAAATCAATTTTATTATTTAGTTTTAATTCTTCATCTTGAAATATTTCATAATTAACTTTTACATAATTAAATCCTTGAGCTCTATATTTTTCAGTAAGTGCACTTATGTCAGTATTAACAATTGACAAATCAAAGAAATTTCCCCTTTTTATACTTATATCACCTGATAAAACTGCATATGATAATTTTTTATTACCGCGAAATATAATTTTTCTTATAGTAGGTTTTTCTATGAATTCAAATATTAAATTTAACATTCCTTTAATAGGTTCATTTGTTCTTTCATCGTAAGCTGTATCAGTACTAATTACAATGTCCTCAAAATATCCAAGACCTATTAATCTTTGATAATCCTCATCAATTAAAGAAAGATCTAATTCTGTGCCTTCTTGAGATAGAATAAGTGGTATAATATCTTTCTTTTTTGCTTTATTTAAATTTTTAAAAATTATTTTATAAATAATTTTATTATCTAAATTCTCTTCTTGAGTAAAAGACTTAGAATTACTTAAAAATAAAAAAAATATTGTAAATATAAGTATATATTTAGAAAAAGAATTAAAAAAATATTTATTAAACATGTAAATCCGTCCTTTTAAAAAAATTAAAATTTAAATTCAGCACCAAAAAAAATATTATGGTCTGATTTATAAAGATTATTTAAATCTTTTGGTAAGAATGTATATCCAATCATAAAAAATTGCAGCTCAAGTTGTAACATTAATTTTAAATTTAATCCATAGTTTTGATCACTTAATGGTAAAAAAAACACATCATCATAATTTTTCTTTTTATTAAAACTAAACATTGACTCAAAATATAGTTCATTAGAAAGATATTTACCTATTTTAATTGAAGATTCATCAAGCAAATCATATGTATTATTAGTTAATTCATAATTAGATTTAATAATATTTCCTAAAAATTTAGTTTCCATTGAAAAAGTATCTAATCTAATAATTTTTCGTATTCTATTTTCAAAAGGAGTGAAAATTATAGAATTACTTAAATAATCTGTAGTATCTGCAATAGAATCAATATTTACAGTATTTTCATCCTTATTAAAATTTACATTATTATCATCATTAATAATATTCGCGACAGGAAACCCTAACATTGCATTGATATCTTGCTGACTTTTATAAGGTGAAGAAGAAAAATTTGATTTAAAAGGTATTAATCTATTATTTATTGTTAAATAAATTATTACGCTGTCTCTTTTAAAATCTTTAGTTCTATAATAAGATTTTAAATTTACTTTTGGATTTATTTTTGCTTCATTATCAAAAAACTGAAAATCAGCGTGTTCAATTATAAATCTTTTATTTAAATAATTTACTTCTCCTTTTTTTAATTTAAATTTACCGCCAAGATATATTCGAGCTTCTTCACCAATAAATTTTAATGTCATTTCTTCATTTGGCGCTATAGTTCCACTTATAAGCGGATGAATAATTTTAACATTATTACCAGTCTTAAAAGTTATATAAACATTTAAAGGTATGCTTTTAAGTTTCTCCTTTTTATTTAATCCTAATAAACTTTCTAAATTTACATCAGCTTCTTCAATAACAAAATAACCGGTAAAACTATAATTTTTAGGCTTACCTTCTATAATAAAATCTTCAATATATCCAATACCTTTTGCATCAACTGGACCTCTTTTTATTAAAGCAGGAATATTATCAGTATTAATGTGAAATTCATATGATTCTAATTTCCAGCCATTTAATAATATTTCTCCATAACCATGTGCAAGTCCATTTTTTGACTGTGCATTAACATTTTTTACTAAAATTCTATTTTTTTCAATTGAAATAGCACCGGTAATATTTTTTATTGGTTCTTCTAAATAATTATCTAAAGATACTAATCCATAAAAAACATTCAAATCACCATAAAACTCTGGTGCCAGTAATTTTCCTTTAAGTTCAATATCACCTAATAATAAACCATCATCAATTCCAACAAACGGCAATAATAATTTTTGAATAAAATTTATTGGAAATTTATTAAATTTAATTTTTCCATAAATATTATTATCTTTTAATAAATCAATTGATGAATCAAGTGTTTCTTTATCTTCTTTAAATAATTTTATTAAAATATTATTTTTATTCTTATTGTAAGATAATATTTTCTCTCCATTTTTTAATATTTGAAAATCATTATCAACTTTTAGAATATTAAATTTTTGATCCGGATATTTTTCAACATCATCTAAATTATATCCTTTCATAAATCCTAATGTTAAATTATTAAATAAAATATTAATATTTAATAATGAATCATCATTAAAAATAGAGTTTGTATATCCGGTAATTAAAAAGTTAGTTTTAAAGATTTTTTGTAAGCCTTTTAACAAAATATCTCCATTAATACTTATACTTTTTGATTTATTGTCTTGGATTTTTATAGAAGAGTTTTTTAAGTAAATTCTGTTTTGATTTATTTGAAAAGATGCTTTATTGATATTAATAACTTTATTTTTTTTATTCAAAACAAAATACATATTAAAATCTTTATTTGCAAATTTCCCATTAGAAGTATTTAAATCAAAATAAAAATCTGGATTATTTATGTCTCCGGTAATATTAATTCTAGAATTAATATTACCCTGGATATTTTTTGGAGCAATTTTATTAATATTCATATTTGTTATATATAATTTTGCATCAATTTCACTATTATCAATATTATAATTTAGAGAATAAGATTCATCTTTATGATCATCTTTTAAAAATCCATTACCATCTAATATAATATTATTATTAATTGTTGATATATTATTAATCAATTCACCTTCAATTTTATTATTTTTATCAATATATATAATGTTTTTTACAGATAAAGTATTATTATGCAAATCAACATTTGCATTGAGATTTCCAATTTGATTTTTAAATATTTTCATTTTTGAGACAGAAATTCTATTTTCATTAATTGTCATATTGTCTAAGTTTAAAATAAAATTAAAATTTACTAATGCTGTATTATTTGGAATTTTAAAATCATTTGAATTGAAATCAATAGTATTAAAAATAGGATTGTATTGAATAATCAAATTATCATTAATAACAAACTTTATTCTTTTTCTTGATATTTCAGAAATAATATCAAATTTTGTATTATTTTTTTGATAATTAATAAATATTAAAAACGGTTTTTTGTTAAAATTAATACTTGTATAAATATTAAATGGTTTTTCTTGATTATCAATTTCTGAGTAAATTAAACTAAATAAATTATTTATTAATTCTAAATTTAAATTAGATGATTTTACACCTTCTTTATATAAAATAAAATTTGAATTACTAATTTTAAAATTATTTTGATTAAAGTCACTATCAAATCCGCCGTTTAAAATTATTTCTTTATTATAATCTTTTTTATATGCCTTTATAATTTTACTTATTGAAAAATTAGTAAAATAGTGGTTAAAGTTTCTTAAATAATTTTTATCTTTTTTATTGATAGATCCATTTAGAGAATATCCATTTATGCTTTTTATTGTTTTTACTTCAATCTTATTATTATTTTTAATAAACTTTATAAAAAAATTATTAAAATTAATATCATTTAATAATAAATCGCTGCTTGTAATATTAGTTTGATTATCAGACTTTACAATTGATATATCAGTATCTATTTTTGTTTGAGGCAATAAAAAATTATTTATTGATAAAAATAATTTATAATCACTATTAAATAAAGGATAATTTCCGGTTAATTTCAAATAATTATCTTCAGTAATATTATTTATAATAAATTTATTAAATATAATATTTCTATTTCTTAAAGATATATTCAAATCAAAATTTAATTTATTAAAAATTACTAATTTATCATAGTATGATTGAAAAATTAATTCACCATTATTAAACTTTTTTTCTTTAAGATTAATATTTAATTTACTCTTTAATGTTAATAAATCAGGGAAAAATCTATTTTTATTTTCTAATTTAAATAGTTTTTTTACATCTAATTCTGAAATATCTATTTCAGAATAAATTAAATTTTCTTTTTTATTAATAGTAAAAGTAACAGGTAAAGAATCTTCAATTCTTTTTAAAATAAAATTTTTATTATTTGTTTCAAATAAAAATTTTTGAGGTTTAATTTCAGTGTTATCAAAAAAAATAATATTTTCAATATTTAAGTTAAATTTTGATGAATATTTGTCATCAAGATTATATATATCACCATTAGTTTTTAATTTTGAACTTAAGTAAACATCTTCTTCGTCTTTAATAAAAATATTAATATTTGAATCAATAGAAATATTTTCAGCAATAATCATTTTAAAGTAATCACTCGTTAATAGATATTCTCTATCATTATTAAAGATATGAATTTTCCCTTTTGGGATCTCAATTGATAAATTTTTAATTTTAAATGATTTTCTATTTGGCTTTTTTATTAATTTTAATTTATTTATAATATTTTTAACATTTTCGTAGTCATTATTATTATAAATTCTCAAATCAAAATTTTTTAATACTATTTTATTAAAAATTGATAAAGGATTTTTATGATTAATAAATAAAGAAAAAAGTGAATAATGTATTTCAATATTACCAAGTTCTAATTTTAAGCCTTCTGAGTCATATAAGATAACTTCAAAAATTTTTATTTTACCTATTAAAAAAGGAGAAATTCGTTGATATTTAATACTTAAATTTGTTAATTCATTAAATTCATTAAAAAAATTATTTTTAATAGTTTTAAAATAATTAATTAAATAAACATTAATAAATAAAATAGAAAAAAATAAAATAATTATAATAATAATGATTAATAAAAATTCTAAAAAAACAAGATATTTGCTCATTTTTTTATTTTTTTTATTTTTTCCATTCAATAGAAGCAAATGTAAATGCTATAGAAGCTTCAAAATAAGCACCACTGTATAAAGCGACCTGTTTATAATCACCACCAACGGTTGCCATATCTTCAAGTACATCATCAGGTACTAAAGGATTACAGGTAAATCCGGCTTTTATTAGGGGTGTAATCTTAAATTTAGTATTTGGAATTATAAAGTCATAACCTAAAAATACACTTGGAACAGCATAAAAATGCCATTTTTCATAAAAAGAACCAACATCTTTGCCTGGAGAATAAGCAGGAAATAAAAATACCCACATACTGCCAATACCCCAGATTAAATCTGTCCTTGGAAATGTACCGCCAAAATAAAAATCCCAATCAACTCCTGTAAATAAAGCACCGCCATGTGTATCTAATGAATACATAGCATAAGATGTTACATTTTTATCATTATCATTATATGCCCCGGCAAAATTAATACCTGAAAAAGCAAGATCTACACCATGTTTAACAAATAATCTTGATCCTTTTTTTTTGCCAATATCCCATATAATAAATTCTATTCCAACACCAATCGAACCGGTGAAAAAACTTGTAAAAACTTTTCTTGATTCACTATGATGATGTTGTTTAACTTGCCTTTCCCAAAATTGTGAATTTGAAAAAGCTGTTCTGGCAGAAAAATTAATATCTTCTGAAAATAAAAAATTACATGAAATAATATAAAAAATAATTAATATAAAGAATAATAGGCTTTTTTTCATTTAAATTCCTTTAATTTATTTAATTTTTGCAATAATTTTATATAATTTAAAAAATTATAAAAAAGTTATATAATATATACTATATATTTAACATTTATATATAATATTATTTTAATTTTTACAATGAATTTAATAATTTAATTACTATAATATTTACTTGAAAATTATGAAATGTAATTTTATTGACAAAAAAAAATCTATATGATAGAAGATATTATTATTTATTTTATAAATATTTTCGGCAACGTCGCCAAGGGGTAAGGCAGAGGTCTGCAAAATCTCTATCAGCGGTTCGAATCCGCTCGTTGCCTA
>CAZYID010000089.1:0-13437 GCA_964646595.1 uncultured Spirochaetales bacterium
CGTATTTTAAATATTTAGTGATAAAACCGTTTTTGAATTTTATTGACTATTTTATAAATTTCTTGTAAACAAATCTTAAGTTTGTTAAAAAAATGATATTAATAATAGATGAAAAAAATTATTAGAAATATAGCAGCTGTTTTATTAATTTTAATTGGTGTTATTGGCGGATTTATTCCAATATTACAGGGATGGATATTTGTTTTAACCGGTTATATTATTTTAGATTTTAAAAAAAAGAAACAATACGAGGAAAAAGTATTAAATATATTAGGCAAAACAAAATTAGGAAATAGATTGTTAAAACTATGGTTTAAAGCGAAAAATCAGAATAAAGATGTTATTGATCATAAAAATGATAAAGTAAGAGAAATAATACATTCTCTAAATAAAGATGTAAAAAAGAAATAATTGGAGTTTAAATGAAGTATATAGTATCTAAATTTGGCGGATGGGCTAATGCAAGTTCAGAAAGAGTAAAATTAGCAGCAGATCTTTTTGAAATCAATAATGAAAGAAGAGTAAAAGTTAACTCTGCTATTGGCAAGGTTGAAGGGCTCCCAAAAGTTACTGATTTGTTAGTTGAGGGAGTTGAGCATGTATTAAAAAAAGATATTTTTCCAAATGATATATTAGAAAAAATAAGATTAAATCATTATACGGTTTTTGAACCGCTTGGTATAAATAAAAATAAAATTAATGAAGTAATTGATATTCTTGAGCAATATATAAAAAGAAAAGATGAGCTTTCACATGATCATTTTAGAGCCTTAATAATTGGTTCTGGGGAAGAACTGTTCAGCAGACTGGATGCAATTTATTTAAATGAAATTAGAGGATTAAATGCTAAGTATATTGATCCAAAAGATATTGGTCATTATTTAGTAGGGCATCCATTAGATGGAAAAGTTATAGAAGAAACATATATTAATTTAAAAAAATTAAAAAAAAATAAAGAAATTATTGTTTATCCTGGTTTTTTTGGTATTGATCACAATAAAAATCCAATGGTTTATAGTAGAGGCGGAACTGATAAAACTGCAGCAGATATTTCAGCTGCTGTTGGAGCAGATCTTTATGAAAACTGGAAAGATGTTGAAGGAGTATATTCAGCAGATCCTCGAATAGTTAATAATCCAAAAATGATGGAAGAAGTTACATATAAGGAAATTAGAGAACTTTCATATATTAGTTTTAGTGTGCTGCATCAGGAAGCAATGCTTCCTGTAATGAATGCCGGTATTCCTATTAATTTAAAAAATCTATTAAAACCTGAAGAGCGAGGTACAATAATTGTAAGTGATAGAAATATTAAAAAAGATAATCCAATTATTGGAATAGCTCATATAGAGGATGTCTGTTTTATAAATATAGAAAAATGTTTAATGAATGAAGAAATTGGTTTTGCTAATAAATTATTAAGAATATTTGAAGAACATAGAGTAAGTATTGATCAAATAACAACCGGAATTGATTCAATGTGTCTTGTAATTGCTGAAAAAGAATTTAAGGAAAAGACAACTTATCCTGGGGTGTCTGAACAGACAAGAAAGGAAATTGAACCTCAAGAGTTTATACGCTGGCTTAAAGAGCATTTAAATGCAGATTTGGTTCAGATAAGAAGGAAAAAAGCATTAGTTTGTATAGTTGGTGAGGGGATGAGCCATGCTGTTGGATTGCTTGCTCGAATTACAAAAGCAATTGCATCTAATAATATAAATATTGAAATAATTGATCAAGGACCGAGCGAAAGAAATATTATTATTGGTGTTGATTGTGAAGAAAAAAAAGATAATGCAAAAAAAGTTGTAAATATTATTTATGATGAGTTTTTTAATTAATATTAGATATAAAAGGTATATTAAATATGAATACATTAAAAGCATTAATACAAAAAAAAGAAGCTGTTATTGGTATTATTGGATTAGGTTATGTCGGACTTCCAATTGCTGTTGAATCAGCATTATCGGGATATGAAGTAATTGGATTTGATGTAAATTCTGAAAAAAATGAACTTATTATGCAGGGTAAAAATTACATTAAAGATGTTAATGATAATGAATTAAACAAATGTGTTAAAGAAAAAAAAATAACGGCAACAGATGATTTTTCACGTCTAAGTTTATGTGATATTATTTTAATCTGTGTTCCTACTCCTTTAGACAAATATTTTCAGCCGGATATTCAATATATTATAAATGCCAGTGAAAATATTTCAAAATTTAGTAAGAAACCTTCACTTATTATTTTAGAATCTACAACATATCCGGGAACAACTGAAGAAGAAATTAAACCCATTTTAGAAAAAGATGGAAGTATTATTGGAAAAGATTTTTTTCTTGCTTTTTCTCCTGAAAGAGTAGATCCGGGTAATGAACAATATAAAACAAAAAATATTCCAAAAGTAATCGGAGGATGTACAAAAGAATGCGGTGAAATAAGCGGAATGTTTTATAATTCTATATTAACCGGAGGAGTACATATTGTTTCTTCACCACGAGCTGCGGAAATGGAAAAACTGTTAGAAAATACATTTAGATTAGTAAATATTGGTCTTATTAATGAGATGGCGGTTTTAGCAGATAAGATGGATATTGATATCTGGGAAGTAATTAATGCTGCAAAAACAAAACCTTATGGATTTATGCCGTTTTATCCCGGACCCGGACTGGGGGGGCATTGTATCCCAATTGATCCATATTATCTTTCATGGAAAGCAAAGGAATTTCATTTTCAGACAACCCTAATTGAAGCTGCAGGGCAAACAAATAAAGAAATGCCCGAATATGTTGTAAAAAAAATTGGGATGTTATTAAATAAAAATAAAAAATCTTATGCTCATTCAAAAATTATTTTAATGGGTGTTGCTTATAAAAAGGATATTGATGATTATAGAGAATCTCCAACTTTAAGAATTCTTCAATTATTGCAGGAATTACATGCAGATATAATTTTAGTTGATCCTTTTATTAAAGAGTTTAAAGGGCTTGATAAAAAAACATATAAAACAACAGAAATTAGTGATTCTTTATTAAAAGATTCAGATCTTGTTGTAATTATTACAGACCATACATCATTTAATCAAAAACAAATTTTAGAAAATGCAGATATTATTTATGATACTAGAAATTTAATAAAAGAAAAATCAAGTAAAGTTATTAGACTGTAAATTTAATATGCTAAATTTTATTTTGAACAAAGAACTCGATATCTCAAAAAAAATAGCATTAGAAGCCGGCAAAGAAATATTAAAAATATATCAAACAGATTTTAAAGTAGAATATAAGGATGACAAATCACCTCTTACAGAAGCTGATAAATGTTCAAACGAAATTATTGTTAATACTTTATTAAAAGAGTTTCCTGATTATGCGGTTTTATCAGAAGAACATGAAGATGACAAATCAAGGTTAAATGAAAAGTGGTGCTGGATAATTGATCCATTGGATGGCACAAAAGAATTTTTAAAAAAAAATGATGAATTCACAATTAACATTGCTCTTTCTTATGAACATAAAGTTGTTTTAGGAGTCGTGTATATTCCGGTTAAAAATGAAATGTTTTATGCAACTATTAATAATGGTGCTTTCTTTGAAAAAAACGGCTTTTTAAAAAAAATAAATGTTTCTGATAGAATTAAAGATTTAATTTTAGTAAAAAGCAGATCACATTCTTCTGATAAATTAAAAATGCTTATACAATTAAATAAAGATTTAATTTCTGATGTTAAAACATCCGGCAGTTCGATAAAAGGATGCATGATTGCAAATGGTGAAGCAGACATTTATTACAGATTTGGACTAACAATGGAATGGGACACTGCTGCTGTTCAATGTGTTGTTGAAGAAGCAGGTGGAATTTTTAAGCAGTTGGATGATAGTGACATGTTATATAATAGAGAGAATAGTTTAAATGATAAAGGATTTTATATTTTAAATAAAATAGATAATAAATTAAAAATATAAGGATTGTCATAAATGGAGCATTTAGAAAAACTTGAAAATAGAAGTATACATATTTTACGAGAAGCTTATAGTGAATTTAAAAATTTATGTATGTTGTGGTCTATTGGTAAAGACAGTACAGTTTTATTATGGCTGACTCGAAAAGCATTTTTTGGACATGTACCGATTCCACTTGTTCATATTGATACTCACTATAAAATTCCTGAAATGATTATATATAGAGATAAATTATCAATAGATTGGCATTTAGATATGATTTATGGACAAAATGAAGAAGCATTAAAAAAATTAAAAACTTTTCCTGACGGTAATACAACTAGAATAGAATGTTGTAGACTATTAAAGACTGAGGCATTAAAAAATACATTAAGCGGAGCAGGGAAAAGATTTAGAATGAATCATGAAACAAAATTATATGAAATTGATAAAAATAACGAACCTTATACCGGTGTCATAGTCGGTGTTAGAGCAGATGAGGAGGGAAGCCGATCAAAGGAGAGATATTTTTCTCCCAGGGATAATAATAATGATTGGCTTGTTGATGATCAACCGCCGGAGTTTTGGAATCAATATAAAACTGATTTTGCGCCTGGTACTCATTTAAGGATTCATCCATTGTTAGATTGGACCGAACTCGATATTTGGGAATATATAAAAAAAGAAAATATTCCTGTTGTATCTTTATATTTTGATAAAGGTAATGGTAAAAGATATAGATCACTAGGTTGCTATCCATGTACAAAAACTGTTGATTCGAATGCAAAAAATATTGAAGAAATAATAAAAGAGCTGAAAACAGGTAAATTTGCAAATATAGCAGAAAGATCCGGAAGAGAGCAGGATAAGGAAGACGGAGGCGGACTCGAAGATTTAAGAAGAGATGGGTATATGTAGGATTAGGAAACCAGATAAAAAAAAACAGAAAACATAAGAGAGTTGGATAACAATAAATAATATGGTATTATTAAATGTTTTAAAAATTATTTGAGGTACAATGATGTTAAAACCTGATGAAATTATTAATAAACAACAAATTAAAACAAATATTAATTCTAATGTTTCAGAAGATAAAAAAAGAGAAAACATGAATATTGTAATTGTAGGGCATGTTGACCATGGTAAGAGTACAATTATAGGAAGACTTTTGGCTGATACAAATTCATTGCCTCAAGGTAAATTAGAACAGGTTAGAGAATCCTGCAGAAGAAATTCTAAACCTTTTGAATATGCTTTTTTATTAGATGCATTAAAAGATGAACAGAAACAAGGAATAACAATTGACTCTGCAAGATGTTTTTTTAAGACAAAAAAAAGAAATTATATAATTATTGATGCTCCCGGGCATATAGAGTTTTTAAAAAATATGATTACTGGCGCCTCAAGAGCTGAAGCTGCATTGCTGGTTATAGACGCAAAAGAAGGAGTACAGGAAAATTCCAGAAGACATGGTTATATGCTTTCAATGCTGGGAATTAAACAGGTTTCGGTTATTGTTAACAAAATGGATTTGGTTGAATATAATGAAAAAGTTTTTAATGATATAGTTGATACATATAAAAGTTTTTTAAAAAAGATTCATTTAGACGCAGAAGTATTTATTCCTGTAAGCGGTACATTGGGAGACAATATTGCTTTAAAGTCTAAGAATTTAAAATGGTACAAAGGGCCGACTGTTTTATCTATTTTAGATCAATTTAAATCTTCAAAACCTTCAGATAAAAAACCTTTTAGAATGCCAGTTCAGGGTGTATATAAATTTACTAATAATGGTGATAGTAGAAGAATTATTGCAGGTACAATTGATTCCGGTTTAATTTCAGTAGGTGATGAAATAGTATTTTATCCATCAGGTAAAAAAAGTAAAGTTGAATCAATTGAAGAATTTAATCAGGATATTAAATATTCTGCGCAGTCCGGTGAAGCAACAGGATTTACGTTAAAAGAACAGATTTATGTAAAAAGAGGAGAAGTAGCTGCTCTTCATAAAGAAAAAAAACCAAATATAACAACAAGAATTAAAGTTAATTTATTTTGGCTTTCCAAGTCCCCAATGATTAAAAAAAAGGAATATACATTAAAAATTGGGACAGCCAAAGTTGCAGCAATCGTTGAAGAAATAACCAGTGTAATTGATGCTTCAAATTTAAAATATGAAAAGAAAAATAAAATTGAACGCCATGAAGTAGGTGAGTGTATATTAAAATTAAGCAATGATATTGCTTTTGATTTGGCAAATGAAATAATAGAGTCAAGCAGATTTGTTATTGTTGATAATTATGAAATTTCAGGCGGTGGAATAATTTTAGAAGCATTAGAAGATAAGCAAAGCTGGATTCGTGAAAAAGTATTATTAAGAAATTATAAATGGGAATTAAGTGAATTAACAAATGAAGAGAGAGCTGAAAGATATAATCAAAAATCTACTTTAGTTTTAATTACAGGGACAAAAGATATCGGGAAAAAACGTCTTGCAAAAACATTAGAGTGTCATTTGTTTAAAGAAGGAAAAATTGTATATTTTTTAGGTATTGGTAATATTTTATACGGTGTTGATGCTGATATAAAAGGGAAAAATGATAAAAAATCAAGAGAAGAACATTTAAGAAGATTAGCAGAAGTATCAAATATTTTACTGGATGCTGGTGTAATTCTTATAGTAACAGCAATAGAATTAACACAGGATGATTTGGAATTAATAAAAGCAAGTGTTAACTCTGATAAAATAGAAACCGTTTGGCTTGGTGAAAAAGTGACAAGTGATATTTTATTTGATTTACATATTCAAGAAATAAGTTCTGAAATTGATGCTGTAAATAAAATTAAAAAGCTTTTACAGGATAAAGGTATAATTTTTAAACCATGGTAAATAATAATATTTTTTATTCTAATGGAAAAGTATCATATAATGACAGATGTAGACTCTTAAAACAAAAAGGAATTGTTTTATGGTTTACAGGTTTATCAGGTTCAGGCAAATCCACTATAGCAATAGAATTAGAGAAAAAATTATTTGAGTTAAATAAGATTTCATTTAGATTAGACGGTGATAATATTAGAACCGGGTTAAATTCTGATCTTGGATTTTCTAATGAAGATAGAGATGAGAATATTAGACGAATTGCAGAAGTTTGTGCTTTATTTAAAGATGCAGGAATTATAACTTTAGTTTCTTTTATTTCTCCATTTATAGAAATGAGAAAATATGCAAGAAAAAAAGTAGGCAAAGATCATTTTTATGAAATTTATGTAAAAGCAGATTTGGCAACATGTAAAAAAAGAGATCCAAAAGGTTTATATAAAAAAGCAGAAAATAAAGAAATAGAGAATTTTACCGGTGTAACTTCTTTATATGAAGAACCAAAGAAACCTGATTTGATAATTGATACTACAATATTAACTGTTAATGATGCAGTTAATAAAATAATTGAATCTATTGATTTTAATTATTAAAAAGTGATTTTATATCTTTAATTGTTTTTTCCTCAGAATGGATTTTTTTTAATATATTTTTATTTTCCAAAATTATATTATTTTTATTCTTTATTATTTTATAAATAATCTTATTATTTAAATAATTTATATTTAATAAATTAATATTATAATAATCAGATAGTTTTTTATACGAATCAACACAATTGCTGCATATTATAATATTTCCGCTGGAAATACCTTCCAGCATACTTACCGGAGTAGAATCACTTTCAGGAAAATGCAACGATATATCAGAAAGTTTATAAATTTCATTTATTTTAGAATGATCAATAATTTTATTTATAAATATAATATTTTTATTATTACCTGCCTGTTTTATACATTTTATTAAATAATTTTTATTGCTTTCCTTAGTTAATTTGATTAATAAAAAAATATTTTTATCAGCAATATTATTTTTAAAACTTTTTATGATTTTAAGGATATTATATTGTTTTGTTAGATTTCTAATACTAAGCAGAACAATTGCTTTTTTTGGAATATCATATTTTTCTCTTAATTGATTTTTTTCTTTTATATTTGGTATTGAAAATAATTTTGTATCTATTCCCCAATATATTAAATGAATTTTTTCTTTGTTTATTTTATTGTTTTTTTTAATAATAAGATTTTTTATTGAATTAGAATCACATGTTATTATTTCAGCTTTTTTTAACGCCATATTTAGGATAATTTTTTTTATCCCGCAAGCATTCTTATAGTTTAATAAAATATCTGAACCCCAGCAGGTAATCATAATTCTTTTTTTGACTAATAGCATAATAAAAGCGGAATATAATTCAAAATAACTAAAGTTGATTAAATCAAAGTTTGAATTGTTTATAAATGATATACATTTAAAAATGTTAATTAGAATTTTTAAAATCTTTATTATACCTTTCCCGGGAATGGAATAATCAATATAATTTTCATGCATTCTTTTAAATTTAATGGTGTTTTTTACAAATGATAAGATACTTACTTTAATGTTTGCTTTATTTAGAAAAGAAGCCCATCTCCAAAAGTGTATGCTGTTTGTATATCCAATTAATAATGTTTTCATAATGTTTCTAATATTTTAGAAAATTTTAAAGTTAATTTTTTTCTGTCAAATTGTTCTATAAAATTCCAATTTTTATTATTTAGATATTCCTTTAGTAATAATTTATTTTCCCATTTTAAATACATTTTTATTAATAACTTTTCAATATTTTCTACATCATCAAAATCAACAATATTTCCGGTTTTAGATTTTTTAATAAAATCTGCAGCATTGCTATCTAAAGGTATCATAGCAAAGATTGGAATATTTAATCTCATATATTCATATAATTTTGCAGGAATAAAATCTGAATGTAATTTGCTTATAAATAATAATAATATGTTGTAGCATTTAGCAATTGAATATAGTTTTTTATTATCAATATAATCAATTAAATTAATATTATTAGTTAATTTGTTTTCTATTAAATATGATTTTAATTCATTTTTTTTATCTATACTTCCAATGAAGTCAACTTTAACTTTAGTTTTATCTTTTATTTTTTCAATAAAATTTTTAAAAGCATCTAAGAAATAATAAGGATGTCTGGATCCGTATAAAGAACCATAATATAAAATTTTTAATGTATCATTGTTTTTATTCTTATTTAATAATTTAAAATCATTTTCGTCATAACCATTTGTAATTATTTCAATTTTATTTTGTATTTTGTATTTTTTAATAAAATTATTTTTTGTATTTGGAGTTACAACAATTATTTTATCTGCGTTTTTAATTACTTTTTTTTCTAAAAAAGAATTAAAATAAGATTTAATAAAATTATTTTTAATAATATTTTTTTCATATTTAATTTCCGGATTAGTTGACCATTCATCTCTAAAATCAGCAATCCACTTTATGTTTTTAATTTTTTTCTTTAAATATAAACCAAATAAATGTGAGGAGTTTGGAGGAGATGTTGAATATATAACTTCTATTTTATTTTTTTGAATAACTTTTAAGATATTTTTTTTGTTAAAAAAAAACCAGAAAAAAAGACCATCCGGAATGTGAAGATAATATATAAGATGAATTACATTAATTAAAAATTTATTTTTAATTTTATTTTTTAAATTTAATATTGAATAACAGGGTAAATATAATACTTTAATATTTTTAGGGATTTCATTAACTAATGATTTATCAAAAGTATTGCTTATTAAACCTTTACTACTTATTACAAAAGGATGCCACCCGTATTGCGGTAAATATTTTACAAATTTGAGTGATCGCTGGACTCCTCCTCCTCCAAGTGGCGGGAAATAATAAGAAATAAATAATATGCTTTTCATTAATTTACTCTTTCATATAATGCAATAATCCAGTAAGGTTTATATTTTTTAAATATAAGAAAAAAGGAATGAATTAAAGTAATGATTTTTCTAAATAAAATCTTTACAATTGAAGTTTTATTTCTTTTTTTATAGTATTTATTACAGTAAGGACAAAAGAAATTATCTTGTTGATAATAAATATCTATTAAATTATTTAATTTATTTAATAAAGTAATTTTCCTTTTATATCTTTTGCCAATTAATAATTTTTCTTTTAAAAAAAATTTATTAAATAAATTTATAATATCTTTATCTTTAAATGATCTTAGATGACCATCAACATGAAATATATTTTTACAGATATTACATTTTATTTTTTTTGAATCAAGATTTTCGTTATAAGGTACACCAATTATGATATATTTTTTTGCTATTCTTTCAATTTCGTATAAAGAATTAAAATAATTTTTATTATTAATATGTTCAAGAACTTCTAAACATAAAACCAGATCAGAACTTTTATTTTTAACATTTATTTCTGGAAGTTCTCCAGCTAAAAATTCTGTTTTGATATGATTTTTATTAATATCTGAAACATCAACACCAATAATCCTATTTTTGTTACTCTTGATTTTTAAGTAATTAATTATTTCTCCTTTTCCGCAACCTATATCAATTATTGATTTTACGTCTTTTGGGATCAAATTAATAATTGTATTCAATCTTTCTTGATAATCTTTTGTATTGATACAATAATCATTCCAAAAGAGTGAATTACTCCATTTGTTTTCGTTATTTGATTTTTCCGAAAGTACCTGCACCATAAGGATTTATCCATAAAATATTATATATAATTATATCAATAATAAATTAAATTAATTTAGTTAAAATAGCTTTTTGTAATTAATTTTTATAAAATAAATTGTTCAAGTAAATAATGCATTTTTTATTTTTTTAATACCCTTTATAATATCATCTTTACTTAAATTTCCATAACCTAAAAGTATTTTATTATTATATTTTTTATTTAGAATAGAATAATTTTTTACTGTTTCAACTTTAATATCATGTTCATTTATTTTATCAAAGATATTTTTATTTAATTTGATATTTTTGAATTCAACAACAACAAATAGTCCTGTAGAATCCCCTGAAATTTCAACAGAGTCTCCAAATTCACTTTTAAAAATATTTTTTATCAATTCATTTTTTTTCTGATATTTTTTTTTCATTTTTACAATATGTCTTTCAAAATAACCTTTTATAATAAAATTAGATAATGCAATTTGTTTGATAGTTGAAGTATATAAGCCAAATATTGATTTAATTTCACAGACTTTATCAATAATTTCATAAGGTAAAATCATATAACCTATTCTTAGAGATGGAAATAAACTTTCACTAAATGTACCAATATGAATAACAACATTATGATCTAATAAATGAAGAGAACTTATTGGCGGGCTTGAATAACGAAATTCACTATCATAATCATTTTCAATAATATATGTTTTAGTTTTACGTGCAAACTCAATTAATTTTATTCTTCGTTGTATTGGTAAAACACTACCTGATGGAAATTGATGAGAAGGAGTTACAATAATACAACTTGCTTTTTCATTTTCATTGATTAAATTTGTATTTATTCCCATTTCATCAACAGGTATTTGTATTATATTAAATTTTAATTTATTTAATATTTCGTAAATACCATTATATGATGGATCCTCTATAATAATTTTATTATTTATTTTTTTAAATAATTCACCTAAAATAAAAAAACCCTGTATTGATCCAGATAAAATAATTACTTGATCTGGATTACACATTATCCCTTTAGTTCTTAATAAGTATTTTGCTAATACTGATCTTAATTCATAAGAACCTTTTATATCAGGGTAATTTAAATGTTTTTCAGAAATATCCTGAGATGCTTCTTTAATTAATTTAGACCAGATAATTATGGGAAAACTCTTTAAGTCTGGTATACCAGTATTAAATCCAATTATTTTTTTATTAAATTCTACTTTTTTTTGCTTGAAAAATTCATTTGCATTATAATCATATAAATCTGTATATTTTTCTAAAAAAGTTCCTTTAGCTATATATGTTCCTGAACCATTATAAGTTTTCAGATATCCTTCTGCTTTTAATTGATCATAAACATCTAATATTATATTTCGTGAAACTTTTAGTTCTAAAGAGAGTTTTCGTGTAGAAGGTAATTTTTCACCGGGTGCTAATTCTTTTTTTAAAATTTTTGATCTTATCTGTTCAAATATTTGTCTTGTTAAAGAAATATTTTTTGTTCTATCAATATTTATCCATATCATTTTAAAATCCTAAAAGCGGTACTATAAAATAATTAATAAACTGGATCTTTACTGTACCACTTTTATTTATTATAAATTAGTTAAAATAAATTGTAAATAAAAAAAATGGAGGAAAAATAATGACTGAATCAATGAAAAGAATATTAGGAAAATCAGGTATTGAAGTCAGTGCCCTTGGCTTTGGGTGTTGGCCTATTGGCGGATTATTTTATCTGGATGGAAAACCGGATGGTTATAGTGGAATTGATGATAATGAATCAATTAAAGCTATACATAGAGCAATTGATCTTGGAGTAAATTTTTTTGATACTGCCGATGTATATGGAGCAGGGCATAGTGAAAAAATAATTGGAAAAGCATTAAATGGTAAAAGAGATAAGGTAATTATTGCCACAAAATTTGGTTTTGTGTTTGATGAAAATACAAAATATGTTACCGGTACAAATGCTACACCTGCATATATTAGAAAAGCATGTGAAAGCTCTTTAAAAAGATTGAATACAGATTATATTGATCTATACCAGCTTCATTTATGGTCTATGCCATTAATAGAAGCTCAAGGCGTTTTCAATACTTTAGAACAGCTTAAAAAGGAAGGGCTTATTCGTGAATATGGATGGAGTACAGATAATATGGAATGTATAAATTTTCTTATAAATAAAACAAATTGCATTTCAATTCAAAATGAATTTAATGTATTCATTAATGCAGATAAAATTTTAGATATATGTGAAAAAAATAATATTACATCAATAAATCGTTCTCCTCTTGCTATGGGACTTTTAAGTGGTAAATATAATGAAAATTCTGAATTACCTGAAGATGATATAAGAGGTAATAATTTTGAATGGAATAGATACTTTTGGAATAAGAAACCTACAAAAAATTTTTTAGATAAACTTCAATTAATAAAAGAGATTCTTACAAGTAATAGAAGAACTCTTGTACAGGGTGCATTAGCATGGATCTGGAGAAAAAGTGAAAAAACAATCCCTATACCAGGTTTTAGAACAGTAAAACAAGTTGAAGAAAATTCTAAAGCAATGGAGTACGGTCCATTAACAAAAGATCAGATAAATGAAATTGATCAAATATTAAATGATAAAGTGATAATTTAATATAAAGTATATTTTTTTAATAAATATGAAATAATAATAAAATTTTATCTAATTTGTTTTAATTAAATTTATAAATTTTTTAATATCATTTAAAAATTGCTTGTCGATTAAAAAAGTTGCCAGTATAAATTTTTCATTAATTTACTCTTTTATATAATGCAATAATCCAATAAGGTTTGTATTTTTTAAATATAAGAAAAAAGGAATGAATTAAAGTAATGATTTTTCTAAATA
>CAZYID010000090.1:0-11799 GCA_964646595.1 uncultured Spirochaetales bacterium
GTGAAAAAAACACTAATTTTAAAACAGAAATTTTAGCAGGATTATCTACATTTCTAACTATGGCATATATTATTGTAGTTAATCCGGCTATATTGTCTAACACAGGCATGTCCTTTGCAGGAGTTTTATTTGCAACAATACTTGTTTGTTCAATCAGTTCAATTTTAATGGGATTATTTGCAAATTTACCTTTTGCTCTTGCTCCTGGAATGGGTATCAATGCGTTATTTACATTTACAATCGTAATTGGAATGGGTATCCCATGGGAAACCGCTTTAGGAGCTGTTTTTATTTCAGGAATTATATTTATAATATTATCAATTACACCTGTTAGAGTTTTAATTGTAAAAGCAATACCCGAATCAATTCGTTATGCGGTTGCTTCCGGTATTGGTATCTTTCTGGCTTTAATTGGTTTAAAAAGTGTTGGATTTATTGTTCCTAATGAAGCAACAATGGTTAGTTTTGGAGGAATAACTCCTCAAATTATTCTATTTATTTTTGGTCTTTTTTTAACCGGATTTCTTGTAATAAAAAAAATAAAAGGCGCACTTATTATTGGTATTGCTTCAACATCAATTTTAGCTTTAATTGTTAGTTTATTTATCGCAGCAAATGGTGGAACAACTTTTGTTAGTATACCGGAAGGTGTTGTTGCTTTACCAAGTTTAGATGTATTTTTTAAATTTGATATATTAAGCGCTTTATCTGTAACCATGATTATCCCTATTTTTACTTTACTTTTTACTGATATGTTTGACAGTATATCTACATTTGTTGGAATTTCAGAAGTTGGCGGTTTTATTGATGAAGAAACAGGACAACCAAAAAACGTAGGAAAAGCACTTTTTGTTGATGCGTTGTCAACAACTATTTCCGGTTTATTTGGTACATCAAGCGGTACAACATATATAGAAAGTGCAGCTGGTGTTGAAGAAGGCGGAAAAACAGGATTAACTGCAATAGTTGCAGGATTACTATTTATTCCATTTATGTTTTTTAGTCCAATACTAGATTTTGTACCAGCTGTAGCAACAGCTCCAATTTTAGTTTTAGTTGGTTTATTTATGATCAAACCTTTATTAAAAATCGAATGGAGTAATTTTGAAGAATCTATCCCGGCATTACTTGCATTTATTTTAATTCCATTAACTTACAGTATTACACAGGGAATCATCTGGGGATTTTTATCTTATACAATAATAAAATTACTACTTGGTAAATTCAAAGATATTTCTATTACTTTATTAATTATTGATGCAGTTGCTATTTTTTCTTTAGTAATAGATTTGATTAAATAATCATTAAAAAAGAATATTGGTATAAAAATGACACCTGTCAGGTTTATATTTAAGGAGTTAAATTATGACACCCATGAAAGTTGGAATTCTTGGAGTTTCCGGTCATTTTATTAAAAGAATTTTAAAACCTTTACAAAAATCTTCTTTAATTGATGTTTATGCAATTTCATCCCGCTCAAAAGATAAAGCTAAAAATGCAGCTGAAAAATTTGACATTCCTCATTATTTCACATCTTACGAAGAACTATTAAAAGACAAAACAATTGAGCTTGTCTTTATTCCTTTACCAAATAATTTACATGCAGAATGGATAAAAAAATGTGCTGATTATGGCAAACATATTTTATGTGAAAAACCAATTACATTAAATGCACAGGAAGCCATAGAATGCATTAATTATGCAAAAAATAAAAATGTATACATTATGGAAGCATTTATGTATAAATTTCATCCACAATGGAAACATATATTAGAACTTATTCAAATCGGTGAAATTGGAAAAATAAATACTATTCACACAACTTTTGGTTATAATAATCCAGATCCAGAAAATATCAGAAATATTAAAAAATTAGGCGGAGGCGGATTAATGGATATTGGCTGTTATGCTATCTCTGTTCCAAGATATTTACTACAAGCTGAACCAAAACGTGTAATTAGTTTAATGAATTTTGATGATGTTTTTCAAACCGATATTCTAACTTCTGCAATTCTAGATTTTGGATATACAAGAGCAACATTTAATGTTTCAACAAAAACTTTTCCATATCAAAAAGTAAAAATTTATGGAACACATGGAATAATAACTGTACAAATACCTTTTAATACTTTCAATGATGTTCCAGCAAAAATTACTATTAATACTTCTGTTGGTATCAGAGAAATTAATTTCGATCCTGTGGATCAATATCAACTGCAATTTGAAGAATTTATAAATGCAATTAGAAATAAAATACCATCACCAGTACCTATTGAAGATGCAATTAATAATATGAAAGTAATTGATGCAATAGTTAAATCAGGTAAAACAAATAAATGGGAAATAATTGAATAATGATTCAACTTGCAATAAGCAGTCTCTTATCCGGTGGTTTAATAACAAATTATTACTGCTCATCTAAATGCAGTCATTGTCTTTATGCATGTTCACCAAAATGGGATAAATTATATTTAAATCCAGGAAAAGCAAAAAATATTTTTGTTAAATTAAAAAAATTGAACTGTAATTCAATTCATATTGGCGGTGGAGAACCTTTTTTAAATATTGATTCATTATTTAAAGTGCTCGAAACAGCAAAAAGTGAAAATATTAATATTCAATACATTGAAACAAATTCTTCATGGATTAAAAATGAAATGGAAACAATAAATGTTTTAAAAAAATTAAAAAAATTAAATATTAATACATTATTAATTTCTATCAGTCCTTTTCATAATGAACACATTCCTTTTATAAAAGTGAAACAATTAATAAAATTATGCAATAAAGTAAATATGAATATTTTTCCATGGATACAAGATTTTTATAATGATATAAATACTTTTGATGATAATATAACTCATAATTTAAAAGAATATCAGGATAAATATGGTGAAAATTATATTAAAAGTTTACCATCCCGTTATTGGATTCATTTTGGAGGAAGAGCAAACGAATTATATAAAAATATTTTTAATAAAAAAAATCTTGATTACATTATAAATAATAGTGAAAGATGTTTAGAATTAGCAGATGTTACCCACTTTCATGTTGATCTTTTTAACAATTATATTCCGGGACTTTGCAGCGGATTTTCAATTAACATTGAAGATATTGGTGATTCATTAGATATCAACAAGTATACTTTCATAAATAATTTATATGCTTCAGGTATAAAATACTTATTAAATACAGCAAAAAAAAAATATGGATTTAATCCAAAGGAAAAATATATATCAAAATGTGATCTATGTCTTGATATCAGAAAATTTCTAGTTTTAAAAAAACAAATAAATTCAGTTGAACTTAAACCAATTGAATTTTATGAAAATTTAAATTAATTAATACATGTCAGGTTTGTAAAACCTGACATGTATTAATTAATAAACCTGACGACAGGTGTTATTTAATTGTAAATCATTTTTTTTAAATATTCGAAATTATTGACTAACTAATATATTAATACTATTTTAAAACAAATCTAAATTCAAAAGGAAATAATAATGGCAAAAATTCCATATATTTTAATAGTTAGAGATGGCTGGGGATATAATCCGGATTCAAAAATGAATGCTGTTTTCCATGCAAATACTCCAAATCATGATAAATATATAAATGAATATCCAACATCATTAATTGTCCCTTCCGGTGAAAGCGTTGGTTTACCTTCAGGAAATCAAGGCTCAAGTGAAGTTGGACATCTTAATCTAGGTGCCGGAAGGATTGTACATCAAACTCTGGTACGTATTAATAAATCAATTGATGATGAATCTTTTTTTAAAAATAATGTCTTTATTAATGCTATTAATAAAATAAAGTCTAATGGTAAAAATATTCATATCTGGGGATTAGTTCAGGATCAAGGTGTTCATTCACATAGCGATCATCTTATTGGATTAATAAAACTTGCATCAGAAATAGGTATTAAAAAAGAACAATTAATAATTCATGTTTTTTCTGATGGAAGAGATACTCCACCAAAATCTGCAAAAAAATATGTCAAAGTAGTTGAAGATGCTGTAAACAAATATAAAACAGGTATATTTGGCTCAATAACAGGTAGATATTATTCAATGGATAGAGATACAAGATGGGAAAGAGTACAGCTTGCTTATGATATGCTTACAGGAATAGAAACTGTGAATTCTTTTAATTCTATTTATGATGCAATAGATGATGCATACAGTAAAAATGAAAATGATGAGTTTATTAAACCTCGAACAATTAATGGATTTAAACCAGTTTCTGATGACGATGCTGTTATTTACTTTAATTATAGATTAGATAGAACAAGAGAATTAACTAGAGCTTTTGTTGAAAATAATTTTAATTTTTTTAAAACAAAAAAAATTAAAAATTTAGATTATATATGTTTTACCGAATATTACGATGGAGTAGATAAAAGCAATAGAGCAAAAGTTACTGTTGCTTTTCCTCAAATTATTCTAAATAACTTATTTGGACAATTTTTAGCAGATAAAGGATTAAAACAATTAAGAATTGCTGAAACTGAAAAATTCGCTCATGTAACTTTTTTCTTTAACGGACAGTCAGATATTATTTTTGAAGGAGAAGATAGATTGTTAATTCCTTCACCTAAAGTTGCTACATATGATCAAAAACCGGAAATGAGTGCTTATGAAGTAAAAGATAAAGTAATTGAAGCTATTGAAAGTGAAAAATATGATGTAATTATATTAAACTTTGCAAATCCTGATATGGTTGGTCATACTGGTATTTTTGATGCTGCAAAAAAAGCATGTGAAGCTGTTGATCAATGTGTTGGCGAGGTTGTAGACTCTATTCTTAAAAAAAGTGGAGTTGTACTATTAACAGCAGATCATGGTAATTCGGAAATGATGCTTGATTATACTACAAATATTACTATGACTGCACATACAACAAGCTTAGTATGGTTTACACTAATTTCAAATAATCCGGAGCTTCAAAAAAATAAAATCTGGCTTAAGCCTACCGGTGGAAAACTTGCTGATGTTATTCCAACTATGATAGATATAATGGGATTTGAAAAACCATCTGAAATGACAGGTGAAAGTTTGATAGAAAGATTTTAATTATTATTTAATTGCTTTTTCGATAGCAGAAACAACTCTTTCAGCTTTAAAAGGTTTAACAATAAAATCTCGTACTCCGGCTTTAATTGCTTCAACAATTAATTGCTGCTGTCCTAATGCTGAACAAATTACAATTTTAGCATTTTTGTCATATTCAAATATTTTACGCATTGCTTCAAGACCATTCATATGAGGCATAGTTATATCAAGTATTACTATATCTGGATGAAGTTGTTTATATTTATCAACTGCTTCAAGACCATCAGCAGCTTCTCCAACTACCTCATATCCTTTTTCAGTTAAAATTTCTTTTTGAACCATTCTCATAAATGATAGGTCATCTGCAACTAATATTCTTAATGGCATGTTAACCCCTTTTATAAACAATATTTTTTATTATAACATAATAATATAAAAAAAATAAAGAATAATTTAAAAAATAATGATAATTAGTTTATATTTAATAATTATTCTTTTTCTATTTCTAAAATTTTTTTATTCTCTTTTTTATTATCGCCCGGTTTATTAATATCATCATAAAATTTATCAAAATTATCAGCTTCTCCCTGAAATAATTCTAAATTTTCACCTATTAAATCTAATTCTCTTTTTCTGCTTCTTACTAACATATTTACATCTAAAATTAAAGCAATTTTTCCATCACCTAATACAGTTGCTCCAGCTATACCTTCTAAAGATTTTAAAGATTCATCTAAAGGTTTGATAACTATATCCTGATGTCCAATTAATTCATCAACAACTAATCCAATTTTTCTTTGTTCATAAGAAACAATAACAACAAAGTATTCTTCAACATCTTCCTTAGGTTTAAAACCTACTAATTCTGATAAAAATATAATTGCAACTGTTTCATTTCTTAAATCATAAACTTTATATTCATCAAAATTTTGTATTTCTTCATTTTTTATTAATAAGGTTTCTTCAATAACATTAACAGGAATTGCAAATAAATTTCCTCTAATATTAACTAACATAGCTTCTAATATTGTCAATGTTAATGGAAGAATTATTGTAAATTTAGTACCTTTCCCAAAAGTTGAATTAATTTCAATGACTCCTCTTAGCTTTTCTATTTGTTTCTTTACAACATCTAAACCTACACCTCTTCCGGACAAACCGGTAATTTTATCTTTTGTACTAAACCCCGGTTCAAACATTAAATTATAAAATTCTTCATCAGTCATTTTACTTGCCTGTTGAGATGTAATTAAACCTTTTTTAATCCCTTCATTTTTAACTGAATTAAAATTTATCCCACTGCCGTCATCACTGATTTCAATATAAATATTTGATCCCTGTTGATATGCTCGTAATTCAATTATTCCTTCTCTTGATTTTTTATTTTTACTTCTTATTTCAGGATTTTCGATTCCGTGATCAATAGAATTTCTAATAATATGTGTTAGTGGTTCTGTAATTAATTCAATTATTGCTTTATCAATTTCTGTATTTTCACCGGATATAGTTAATTTAACATTTTTTTGAAGATTATTTGCAAGATCCCTTACCATTCTTGGAAATCTTGAAAAAACCGTTCCAATAGGAATCATTCTAACCAACATCATACTTGATTGCATTTGATCAGCTATCCTATCTAGTTCATTTGCTGCATCTTCTAATTCAGCTTTAACTATTTGAACAGAACTTTTTTCATTCATTGAATTTTTAATTTGAATAAATCTTGATTGATTTATTATTAATTCACCAACTAAATTCATAAGTAAATCTAATCTATCTGTATCAACTCTAATTGTTTGTCTTCTAAAATTTATATCAATTGGAGAAGTGTTATTATCTTTTGCTAATTTAACTTCTTCTCCTTTAAATATCGTTTTATTATCTGATGATGTCTCTATTAGTTGTTTTTGTTCTGATATTTTATTTTCAAGATTTTCCTGCCATTCTCTTTCAATTTTTTCCGCTTCCAATATCTCATCTTCAGTAATTAATACATCATCCATTCCAGGAAATTGCGTTAGATCAATTCCTACTTTTTTTAATGCTTTAAAATTTATTTTACTAATTTCAACTTTATCTACCTGATCGACTTCAGCACTTTCTATAATTTTATTTAATTCACTTTTAGTTGTTAAATAAAAAGTAATAACACTGAAGTTTTTATCATCTCCTTCAAGTAATATATTTGGAATCGATTTAATAACAACTCCAATATTCTCAAAATTATTGTATACAAGATACGCTCTTGGATATCTCATATTACAATCTTTATCTAAAATCACAATAATTTTATAAAAGTTATCTCCTTTCTCAATATTATCTTCAATATGACTTATCTCAATATCTGTAAATTCAATATCTAATTGATTTATTTCATTTTGTGATACTTTTATTTGTTTGATCTCATCTTCAACTGATATGCTACCAATAGATATTTCCTCATCTTTTTTATTAGGTGATTTATTTAATCCTTTTATATCATTTTTAATTTGTAAAATATTATTTAAAATATTAATTTCATTTGAAATATCAACATTTGACTCATCCTCACCTTTTTGAATTGCATTAATTAACTCCAAAATCTTATCATAAGCTTTAAATAAAGAATTCATTACATTTCGATCTATTTTAATTGAATCTCTTCTAATTCTATCAAAAATATCTTCCATTTTATGTGAAATTTCTGATATATTAATATAACCAATAAGAGCTGATTCACTCTTTATTGAATGAGTTAATCTAAAAATTTCATTAATAATTTCTTTTTCTTCAGGATTATTTTCTAAAGAAAGTAATTGTTGATTTAATGATTCTAATAATTCATTAACTTCTTCTAAATACGCGTCTCTTATTTTTTTTTCATCAAAATGGATCATTTAATTATCCTAATTATCTAATTATAAAAACATTTTACTATTCTACAAGTTTAATATCTTCTGTACTGCTTATTATTTGTGTAATCTCTAAAATAATTATTAATTTATCATCATGTTTTCCAATAGAATTTATAAACTCAGCTTTTAATCCTGAAGCTGTTGGTAATGAAGGTTCTATATTATCGGAAGAAAGTGTAATAACTTCGTATACAGAATCTACTATAATCCCAAATAATCTCTTGCCAATTAATAAAATTATTATTTTATTTTTATTCGTACGCTCTGTTTGTTTCATCCCAAATCGTTTTCTTAAATCAATTACAGGAACTACATTACCTCTTAAATTTATAACACCTTCAATAAATTGAGGTGCTTTTGGTAAAGGTGTTATCTCTTCTAATCTATTAATTTCGGAAACCTGTTCAATAGGAATTCCATATAAAGTATTACTTAAATTAAAAAGAATAAGTTGAAATTCTCCTTTTTTAACATTACTTTTATCATTTTGACTCATGTATTCTCCTTTGGATAGTTAATAATTCTATTCTCAGAAATTACTTTATCTAGTATAGTTCTGGTTTTTGTTGTTATATTTATAAAAAATCCTTTTATATCATCGTATAATATTTTCCTATCAGTTTGAAGTAATAAATTTAATGCACCAATTTTATTTTCTTCATTTTTATCATTTATTGTTGAAATCATCATTTCATAAAATGTAGAAGTTTTACTTCCAGAAATTTTATATATAGCTTTTAATATTTCATATTTCAATAAAGAATCTTTATTTGAATTAAATAAAATCTTAAGTAATGAAATACTATTTTTCATTCTCAAATTACCAATAGCCCAAATAACCGATTTTTTTACTTCATCATTTGGATCATTTAACATTTTCTCAAGAGAAGAATATGTTTTTTTTTCATTTTTATATCCTAAAGCAATTGCAGCATTTACTCTAACATAAGTATTTTCAGAATAAAGGAGTCTTTCTTCAAGTTCCTCTACAGAAATTTCAAGTAATTCATTTTTAAACTCAATATCATAATCAAAAAAAGCATTATTATTATACATTTTATTTATATTTTTATCATCTTTTTTCATTGTAATATTTTTAAAAATTATTTTAAAAATATTAAATATTTTTTCTTTTTTCCTTATAAATGCATGATAACAATATTCAAAATCTATTTTGTGTAAAAAACTAATATTCTGTTGTAATCTAATATCATATTCAGTTCTTAATTCATTATCCTTTAAAACATTATAGGCTTTTGTTATTTCTTTAAATTTTTCTGAATCAGATTCTTCTTTATTTACATCAGGATGATATTTCAAAACAAGTTTTTTATAAGCTTTTTTAATTTGAGTTACAGTAGCATCTGTTTCTATTTGAAGAATATTGTAATAATTTAATGTTTTATTTAAAACATCATTCATTTCAAATCCATATTTAAATATTCAATTATTAAATATTTATTTTAACTCTTTGCAACAGAATTATCAATATTATTATCAACTATTAAAAGTTCATTGTAAAAATCTTTTAAAATTTTTGTATTTTTTTTAATATCATCATTTCTTTTTTCATCAATAGCTTTATTATTATTAATAATAACATCTTCAATTTCTCTTGCAAACGCTTTTTCAACTTTTTTCTCATCTAATATTTTCTGTATTCTAATTATTATTCCTTTTGCATCATTCTTTAATTCAGAATATTTTAAATTTATTGCATCTGATTTTTTATATTTTTCAGCATCTTTAATAAGCATATTTATTTCTTCTTGAGTTAAACCTACTTTTGAACTTACTTCAACTTTTTGTTCTTTTCCTGTATCAAGATCTTTTGCTTTAACATGTACTATTGAATTAACATCAATATCAAAATTAACTTCAATTTTAGGTTTACCCGAAGGAGCATGCCGAATACCGGTAAAAATAAACTTCCCAAGCGAAATATTTTCTGATGAAATTTTTCTTTCCCCCTGAAGAATATGTATTTCAACTTCTTCTTGATTATCAATTGTTGTTGTAAAAATTTTTGTTTCTGTTATTGGAATTTTTGTATTTCTTTTTATTATAGGAATAAATTCACCGCCTTCAATTTCTATTCCTAAACTTAAAGGAGTAATATCAACTAATACAACTCCTGAAACATCTCCTTTTATAATCCCGGTTTGAATCGCTGCGCCTAAAGCAACAACTTCATCCGGATTAATACCTTTAAATACTTTTTTTTGTAAGTATTCTTCCACTTTATTAATTACTAAAGGAATTCTAGTTGAACCGCCAACCATTATTATTCTATCTATTTTTGATTTATTTATACCTGCATCTTTAATAGCTAATTTCATTAAATCGATTGTTTCATTTATATAATCTTCTATTAAAGATTCAAACTCACTTCTAGTTATCTCAAATTGAAGATGCTTTGGACCTTCTTTATCAGCACTAATAAATGGAATATTAATTTCAGTTTCCAGACTTTCTGATAAACTAATTTTAGCCTTTTCAACTTCTTCACTTAATTTTTGAAGAGCTAATTTATCATCTAATAAATTTATTTTTGTCTCATCTTTAAACTGTTTAATAATAGTGTCTTTGAGTGCTTCATCAAAATCAACACCACCAAGCTTATTATTCCCTTTAGTAGATAAAACTTCAAAAACACCTTCATCTAACTCTAATATTGAAACGTCAAATGTTCCACCTCCAAGATCATAAACTAAAATAGTTTGTGATTCTTGTTTATTTAAACCATATGCCAAAGCAGCTGCAGTTGGTTCATTTATAATTCGTAAAACATTTAATTCAGCAATTTTTCCAGAATCAACTGTTGCTTGACGTTGAGCATCACTAAAATAAGCAGGTACTGTTATTACTGCATCCGTAACCTTTTCCCCAAAAAAATTTTCTGCGTCTTCTTTGAGTTTTGATAAAAGATAAGATGAAATAGTTTGTGGAAGATACTTTTTATTATCAATAAATATGGTTTCTTTTGATCCCATATTACGCTTTATTCCAATTATAGTTCTTTCGGAGTTTATAACAGCTTGATTTTTTGCTGCTTCACCAATAATGACATCGCCATTTTTATCAAAAGCTACTATAGATGGAGTAACACGATGTCCTCTTGCATTTTGAATAATAACTGCTTGACCATGATCTAAATAGGCTACTGCAGAATTAGTTGTTCCTAAATCAATCCCAATAACCTTCCCCATTATTTACTCCAGTAATTTTTTATCAATTTATTAGTATTATTTATCAAACGCCAAATCTTTAATATTTTCTATATTAATTAAAAGTTCTAATTCTCCGGATGAAATACTAATCTTTTTTTGAATATCTTTTAGATCCCAGCCTTTATTTAATAAAACAACTGCCTTCTCAATAATTGAAAGATCTTTAATTTCGTTATCAATTGTTATATAATTTTTATCATTAATTTGATTTTCGGTATTTTTTTTATTTTGTTTTATTATATCTTTTGGAGAATAAATACTTAAATTATTATTCATTAATTCTTCATTATTTATTTTTTTTTCTTTTTTTAATAATACTGATTCTAATCCTGCTGTTTTTTTATCAGCTAAAATTATTCTTCTATCTAAAATTTTTTTTCTTTCTTCTATTAAGGAAATGTTATTTAAAGTTGCTTCATTTAAATTGACAATAATAGAATTAATTTCCTCTTTTACTTTGTTTAATATTTCTTTATTAATTATTTTTTTTTCAATTTTATTATAAATAATTAAATATCCAATAAATAATACTATCAAATTAATTATTATTATAATAATATTAAGCAGTGTCATTTCCCCCTCCCGCAATGAAAATATAAATATATGATAAACATTTTTAAT